>NZ_JAQDPG010000016.1:24961-62178 GCF_027659535.1 Enterococcus malodoratus
AGTCAACCGGTTGAAGCAAGAACTAAAATCATATTATCCAGGTTACATGCAGCAAAACATTGCGATCGTTGATGGAGACAAACCTATAATCAAGATCGAGGCACGGAATTTGAATGATGAGCAAAGCAAGAAGATGGAAGGCCACATGCGCAACTTCTTGAAAGACATCTTACTAGATGGTCAAACATACGCAGAAGCGAATTCTTACGGAACGTACGATGTTCGCATCAAAGGGGAAGGCTTCAATGATCATGACGCGCCTATTGTATTGAAGGAGATTCAAGAGATGGGCAAAGCGAAGGATGTTGGGATTAATCCAACGCATATGAAAGGATTTAAGTATTAGAATGCGCTTGCAAGATATTAACAAAAGAGCTATTATGATTGTGTAAGTTTTGCCAGAACTTACTTCTTTTTCATAACTCAGTTTCATCTTGATCGGCAACCAGTCGTGTGCGGGCTGGTTGTTTTTTTTGTGGAACTTAGAAACATGAGTGTATCATTTGCAAAGAAATCGTTTTCTAGGTAACATCTACTCTATTGGGAAGTCACTCGCCCATAAAAAAAGGGAACGTCAGATACAGTTACTTGGGGAAGTGGACTGTGGGGAAGATCTGACGTTCTATATCTTTATTGTAACACGTTTAAAAAATAATAATACTCATTTAAAGTACCCTTAGTTCAATTGGTAGAATACTCCGGTTCATACCGGAAGATGCGGGTTCGAGGCCTGCGGGGTACGTAGAAAATATATTCTCTTTTAGAGAAGGTACGCTAAATATTAAAATTTGATACAGATGAGCTCATGATTCCTCACGAAATACGTGCTATAATTGGATTACTAAATAACCATCCAATTGAGGTGATTTTATGGAAGATTTTACAGTAAAAGAGTTTATTGAAATGCTACAAAAATTAGATGAAAATAAAGAAATTGTTTTTTGGAGCTCTGGACATAGTATTCAAGTACACCCTGCAAAACTTGAAGAAATTGATATTGAGTATGACAAAATTAGAGATCGGTATGATCTTTGTGTATAAAAAAAGTATCCTTCGTGTACTTTCTATTTTGTTTTAGAGCGTCGTTAAAGTTGGGAATGTCACTTTCAGCCACTTCATTGTTCCAATGTGTGTTTAAGGGAATACCCGTTATCATATTATATATTCCATATTTTGGATGACCTAACCCGTAGATTGATCGATACTCTTCTTCTGAACTCGTAACACTTTGTGCCCATTGGTTCTGTTTCTGCGCCTCAAAGCGGGCTATTCGTGGCATAGGAAAAACTGCCCTTTCTGACTTGATGACATAGGTTAAATAAGTAAGGGAAATGAACTTATATATCCTTTCCCCTATTTTAAAAACTTCAGATGATGTTGGAATTTTTCCAGCGTGAAAGATACCATTCCGTAGAGTGACATCGTTTGTAGATAGATACTTAGCGCCGCTTTTAGGTACAATCTCATTAAAGTAGGAGTAATAAGCTAAGTTAAAAGCCCCGATGATTCTCTCAGAATAGGCGAGAGAATGTGCGAATTTAACTGATTCTTCTATGGATTTATTTAATTCAAAATAGGAATGTACCGCTACGAATTCTTCTCTAAAAGACTCTAACGCCGAGTAAAAGCAAGTAAACGCTTCAAAGTAATAACTGTCATTGAAAGCAGACAAACCGTTTTCAAATAGTAAAGCGAACTTCGGGATTGACAGGTACATTTCTAATTTGTGCCCGTTTGTACATTTCATATCGAGTGTGACTGAATCAAATGCATCTCCAGATAAAAGTGAAATTTTATTTTCGCGCGAACATCGAGGGCAAAATGGCGTAGATAAATGTATTGACATTAATAGTTTCTCCTTTCTAAATCAAAACTATTATAGCAAAAAAAGACCCTAGCGAGAGCTAAGGTCTTTTTTCTATTGCACATGTAAGCGTTACACTGTATAATAATATAAATCCAAGAAAATCTTTATTTTCTGCAAGGAGCATTCGAGTAATCGGGTGCTCTTTTTTATTTCAGACATCATTTTATTTGCTAATGTAACCGCTTTATATTATTATAGAATTACTAAGTATCCTCATACCTCAACTAACAGGAGGGGCAGGCACCCTGGCGAAAGGTGCCTGTTTTTTATTGCACTGAAACCTAAAAGTGATAAACTATTAAGTAGAGAGTAGTCCACTCTCACTTTCTTTTGCCCACTCTTTACCCTTACTAGAGAGTGGGTTTTTATATTCTCATCATTTCAAACTCCAACATAATCTTCGTCTTGCCGATAACCGCATACTTCTTCACCACAAACTGTTTCCTGCTATTGTACTCCCCAACAACAGCGATCCGCATTCCATCCTCTACATCTGCAAGAAAATTTAACGAGTGACCAGCAATCAAACAGCTAGTATCATCAAGCTTAAAATAGACGAGGGGACGTTCTGAATACTTTAAAATTTTTATGTTACTCGCAATACCATTCATGCTTATCATTTAAACCACTCCCATATTTTAGTATGTAGTAATCAAAATTATGAAGACCATTGGCTTTTCTACAATAAAAAGCGAAGCATTTATCTCCAACTTCATTTATTCGATTTGGCCCAAAATCCCACAATAAGACTTGGAGACGATCGAATGTTATCAATCCTAGATGATAAGAGAAGATAGGATTCATTTCAGTTCACTCCATTTTTTCCAGTTGTAAACCTCAACATTTCTAATTTCATCGTAATGTACTTTTTGATCACCTATGTAAATTCCTAACTCATCGTAACCTCGAATCATTCCTATAACATCATCATAATACTGTGCATTTTCATTGAGGGCTTCTAACTGAACAGAGACAGGTTTGCTTTTTAGTCTAGCTTCGTTTAAGACCTTTTCAATTTCTTCACTTTGCATTAACGGTTTTTGATTATTGACCTTAGACCGCTCGGTTACATCCTTATTGATTGCTGCTGTTTGGTCGGAGAGATAAAATCCGATCCATTTAAGCATATTCCGGTCCTCGTAAACTTTTTTAGCTTCTAAAAACAGTTTGATAGCTGACTCGTCATCGTAGATCATAGCGTTCACCTCTTTGGGATATTATACGAACATATGTTCTGAAATGTAAAGCGAACAGTTTCTTAAGAATGAAAAAGCGGTCTCCATGAGGAAACCGCTTCGAGCGTACTAATTATTTTCTAATTGCCACCAAGACTCAGCACGTTGTTCTACGTTTTTCAACCGCAACGCTTTTGCATCATTTGAATTTATAAACTCTGGCGTCCAATCTGATTTGATTGCATAACCTTTGTCTCCGTCGGTCATATCGGCTTTAACGCTAATTCCGATATTAGAGAAGTTCTTCATGCTCTTTTTGTTCAGTGCTTTGACCGCCATAATTACTTGATTTTTTGCGCTATTCATTCCGTTATCTTTGGCATCAAGAGTAATCTGGACAGTGTAGTTTCCTTTCTCAGTGTAAGTGCCGTTGACCTCAAGTATTTTCAAAGATTTATTTTGATTTTTAAGATATTTTTCAATTGATTTATTTGAGTTTAGAGCAGATTTCTTTTTATTTGTAGCATAAGCAACAGTAGAAGATGGATCATCAAAACTTGAATGCGTCTCTAATCCGATACCTCCCAGCATTAATCCAGTCATTAATACCACGCCTAACTTAGTAATCTTTTTCAAATTAGCCCCTTCTTTCGTTAAAATATAAATTCATCTTAACACTAAAAGGAATAAATTAAATACACAATACATAAAACGGCACGATGATAAGTTACTTCTAAATCTCTAGTGTTCTAACTTTGCCACAAAGTTGCCACAAAAAAATATAAACAAGTGAGATTTAAAGGAAACTATTTTTAAAAGAAAATATCAAAAACATTGATATGAAGCGATTATCATTTTAAGTAAACTATGTTAAAATACGTCTTGCGGTTCATCAACCATCCCGCTTTAAAAAAACTCGGAGAAAGAAGGAAAATTATGAATATGGTAGAAAGAAAGCGAGTCAACGTTGTGGTGACCAATGGGATCATCATGGCCCTCTATTTGGCTCTGACGATTCTAGTTTCGCCGGTAGCTTCAGGGGCGATCCAATTTCGAATCTCAGAAAGTTTGAATCATTTAGTCGTTTTTAACCGAAAATACCTATGGGGAATCTTCGGCGGAGTCGTCGTGTATAATGCGATTTTCGGCATGGGCTGGCTCGATGTGGTCTTTGGCGGAGGACAGACGTTGTTGGCTTTAGCCTTAACAGCCGTTTTGCAAAACGTCATTAAAAGTACGAAAATCCGCTTGGTGTTGAATGTCGTATTCTTTAGTGCAAGTATGTTTCTAATTGCGCTGATGCTGAATCTGACGGCACAATTGCCTTTCTGGCCGACATATGGCTGGACAGCATTGAGTGAAGCGATCATTATGACGATCTCGGCACCGATTATGTATTATTTGAATCAACGTCTAAATTTCGCGAAGCAAATATAAAAAATGGCGATCCTAGAAAGATAGGATCGCCATTTTTATTTGAGTATTTAGTCTTGCATAGTTAACGATTCAACTTCTTGAATCTCAAAATGTTTTCGTTCGAGATGATCAATGATTTGGTTCAATTTATTTTCATCCACGCCAGCAGGTAACGTGAATAAAGTACGGCGACCTTTAAAATCTTGCCCAACGTCCAAGGTGATGCAGCTTGCAACAGATGTAAATTTAGAAATGATCTTTGCCATCGTCGCTAGGTCGCCGCGTTTGCCATTAGAAACAACGGTCAAAACGTAGCTTCCAGTTTGGATATTCCAAGATTGTGACAGCATATTTAATAAAGTGCTGTGGGTCAAGATACCATAAAAATGATGATCCTCATCTAAAACAGTAATATATGGCAATTCTTTAATCGTAAAAAAGATTTTAAAAAAAGAAGTATCTAATGAGATAAATTTTGTTGCATTTTTCAGCAAATGTGTGACTGGCAGATCCATGTCACCACCGTTTGCTTTGTGCCGGTATATATGCATCTTGTAAATATTGCCTCGGAAAATTTGATCGCTTTCATCCAAGATCGGAACACAACGAAAACCAGTGCCTTCTAAAATATCTAACGCCTCTTGTAACGTTGTCGATTCGTTGATTGTGGTCAAATTCTCTTTGGGATAAACGAGACTTTTTAATAACATCCAATAACCCTCCAATAAAGCTATTCATTCTTTCATCATATTATCATATTCTCCTTGATAAAGAAATTTATTTTAGAAACAATTCAGATCAATTATTCCAGTCGTAAAGAAAGAATGATAGTTTCCATCGAAGATTGACAGGTAAAAGGATAGATGATAATGTTAGCATGTGACTTTGTGGGGCTGTCGTTTGAATCCAGTCAAAGAGACAGGTTCAAAGATAAAGTCAGATAGTACACGCATTGAAAATCAGATTTCTTTTATTGAAAGAGGATCATCATTAATAAGAATTAGGAGAATATCGCTATGGCAACAAAAAAAGCGGCTCTAGCCTGCACAGTGTGCGGTTCAAGAAACTACACGAAATCAGTGAGTGAAGGCAAACGCGGAGAGCGTTTAGAGATTAATAAGTTTTGCAAACATTGCAATCAATACACGATACATAAAGAAACAAAATAACTATTTTCATACAAATTAGGAGGACAATCAATTGAATTTTATACGCAGTGTAAGAGAAGAAATGAAGCTTGTTTCATGGCCGTCAAAAAAACGTTTGCGCCATGATTCACTAGTCGTTATCGAAACGGCGATTATTTTTGCTTTGATGTTTTTCATCATGGATACAGCGATCCAGGCATTGATTAATTTGATCATTCGTTAGTAGCCAATTCAAAAAAAGCATGTTATACTATTTGAGAGAAAAAACCTTGGTAATGCTGAGGTTTTTTTATTTTAGAACGAGGAGCCGATGGCAAAAATGGAATCTTTTGAAAAACAATGGTATGTGCTGCATACTTATTCCGGCTATGAAAACAAAGTAAAAGCAAACTTAGAATCACGTGCACAAAGTATGCGGATGGAGGACTATATTTTCCGTGTAGTTGTCCCTGAAGAAACAGAGACAGAAGTTAAAGGCGGTAAAGAAAAAGAAATCGTCCATAAAACGTTCCCTGGTTATGTGCTAGTGGAAATGGTCATGACTGATGATTCTTGGTATGTTGTTCGAAATACACCAGGTGTGACAGGCTTTGTCGGTTCGCATGGTGCCGGAAGCAAACCTGCGCCATTGATGCCAGAGGAAATTAATCATATCTTGCGTTCAATAGGTATGAGTGCTCGTCAACACGATTTAGAAGTAGAGGTTGGCGAAACAGTAAAAATTATCGAAGGTGCTTTTGCTGGTCTTGAAGGTGTGATCACTGAGATTGATGAAGAACGTGAGAAAATCAAAGCGAATATCGATATGTTCGGTCGTGAAACAAGTACCGAATTGGACTTCGATCAAATCGACAAAATTTAACTTACAAAGCTGAGACGATTCTTGTCTCAGCTTTTTTTAGTTTGGCTGCTGACCGTAACGATCTAACAAATGATAGTTAGCCAAATTTTATGTTCTTATAGTTGAGTTCAACAATCTTTGTGTCTATAGTAATAGAATCAAATCAAATTATGCAGCAGAAAACTAGAAATGAGAGTGATGAAGATGAAAAAAATAGTTCTTAGCATTATTGCTTTAGTGGCTATTTTCGCATTAGTTGGTTGTGGAGCTGAAAAAACAAAGCAAATGAGCCAAACGACAAAATCGGAAGCGGCTGCTCCCGTTAAAGCAAAGGATGATTCAATAAAAACGAATGTACCGACGGTCTTTATTCATGGATATGGCGGAACGATCAATTCTTTTGGAGGAATGATCCAGCGTTTATCAAATGAAGGGAAAACGAAAAAGGAAATGGTGATCACTGTTCAAGCGGATGGTACGTTGAACGTGGATGGTCAATTGAGTAAGAAAAAAAATAATCCTAGTATCCAGGTGCTGTTCGCGGCGAACAAGGACAATGAATGGAACCAAACAGAATGGATTTATACTGTCTTAAAATATTTAAAAAAACAAGGCGTAGATCAAGTGAATTTGGTTGGTCACTCGATGGGGGGCGTCAGTTCGTTGCGTTACTTAACGACCTGCGGGCAACCAAATGACACACCAACTATAAAAAAATTTATTTCAATCGGCGCGCCATTCAATGACTTTACTGAATCGGCCGAATCAATTGAGGATGTTTTGACCAACGGTCCGGACACTAAGGCCAGCAGATATACAGATTATAGTAATGGCATTTCTAATGTACCAAGCGATTTGCCGATTTTATTAATTGCAGGGAAATTAGATAAGAATAACGCATCCGACGGAACAGTTCCCCTAAACAGTGCATTAGCGACTTACTCATTATTAAAGGCCCATGGAAATCCAATTGAGTACCAAATATTTACTGGTTCAAACGCTCAACACAGCCAATTACATGAGAACCTCGGAGTCGATAAGACAGTGGCGAACTTTTTGTGGAAGTAGATTGGAGACGATAGGAAAAACGGCTTCAATCTAAGTTAGGAGACAATATTCTTGCTTACTTTTTGTAAGAGTATTAAGATAACTCATGTATTCAACAGAAAGAGGGAGTTATCATGACTTATCAAACAAGCAACGAAGAACATCCAATTGAAATCGTAAATATCGCTTCATTGGAAGGCCGTGTAAAAGAACGTATGGATAAAGGCGCGTTTGGTTATATTCGCGGAGGTTCTGAAGACGAATGGACAATGAAGGAAAATACTTCTTCATTTAATAATAAAACGATCACACCTCGTGTATTACGTGGCATTGATCATGCAGATCTTAACACAAAACTCTGGGATATTGATTTAGCAACGCCGATCATCCAAGCACCATCGGCAGCTCAAGGGTTGGCTCATGAAAAAGGGGAAGCGGACACTGCTAAAGGTGTAGCAGATGCTGGTTCGATTTTCTCAATCAGTACTTATGCCAATACAACGATTGAGGACGCTGCTGCAGTTGCACCAAACGCACCGCAATTTTTCCAATTATATATGAGTAAAGATGATGGATTTAACGAGTTCATTTTAGAAAAAGCAGTGAAAGCTGGAGCAAAGGCAATTATCCTAACTGCTGATTCTACACTTGGTGGTTATCGTGAAGAAGATATTATCAATAACTTCCAATTTCCACTACCAATGCCAAACTTAGCGGCCTATAGCGCGAAAAGTGCGAGCGGCAATGGTGAGGGAAAAGGAATCGCAGAAATTTATGCGGCAGCCAAACAAGGGTTAGTACCTGAAGATATTAAGAAAATCAAGGACTTAACCAATCTTCCAGTCCTTGTAAAAGGGATTCAATCACCTGAAGACGCCGAAGTTGCGATTGCGGCCGGAGCAGACGGTATCTGGATTTCAAATCATGGTGGTCGCCAGCTAGATGGTGGTCCGGCATCATTTGATGTCTTACCGTTAATTGCCGGTGTCGTAAATAAACGTGTCCCTATCATGTTTGACAGTGGTATTCGTCGCGGTGAACATGTCTTTAAAGCTTTAGCCAGTGGAGCAGACTTAGTTGCGATTGGACGTCCAGTAATTTATGGTCTGAATCTTGGCGGAGCCGAAGGAGTAAAATCTGTCTTCGATCATTTGAACAAGGAACTTGCTATCACTATGCAGCTTGCCGGAACAAAAACGATTGACGAAGTTAAGAACACTAGATTAAACGATGTGAAATAATCAAAAAATAAAAACTTCACCAAGAGGAGAAATTCTCATGGTGAAGTTTTTTTCGCATTTTTCTTGCGTCCGCTTTCTTTTTAGTTTATGATTAATTTGTAAATTAGGTAAGCCTAAAATAGAAAAGAGGGGTAACTGTGGAAACAATCCGTGTAGAAAATCTATCCGTTGCTTATCGTGGTAAAGTGGCGTTGCAGCAGATTGATTTAGAATTATCAGCCGGGAAATTGACTGGTATTGTCGGACCCAATGGCGCTGGGAAATCCACTTTAATGAAAGGGATTCTGCAATTAATAAAAACGCAGTCAGGCAAGATTTTTTATGGCGAACAGCCATTGAATGATCATAGAAAGAAGATTGCTTATGTCGAGCAGCGACAAGATATTGATTTGAGTTTTCCAATCGATGTCTTTGGAGTTGTCCTATTTGGAACTTATCCGCATTTAAAAATGTTTCAGCGACCTGGCAAAAAAGAGAAATCCTTCGCTACAGTTTGTTTAGAGAAGGTTGGTTTATCTGATTTTGCGGATCGCCAAATTAGCGAACTATCTGGCGGCCAGCTTCAACGAGTCTTTATCGCACGTGCATTGGCACAGCAGGCGGAATGGATTTTATTGGATGAACCGTTTGCCGGCATTGATGCAACCAGCGAAAAAATTATTATTGAGCTGTTGAAGGAATTACGGGATGAAGGAAAATCAATCGTGATCGTTCACCATGATCTTCATAAAGTCACTGATTATTTTGATGAAGTGATCTTATTGAATAAAGGATTGATCGCTTCAGGTCCAGTCGCTCAAACATATACGACGAAAAACATGGAAAAAACGTATGGTAGTGAAATTACACAAATGCTAAGAATGGGAGGTGCAGGTTTTGCTACATGATTTCTTTCAAGGATTAATCAATTATCAATTTCTGCAAAATGCTTTGATCACTTCGATTATGGTCGGAATATCTGCGGGAGTGATCGGTTCTTTTATCATTTTGCGGGGAATGTCACTGATGGGAGACGCTATTTCTCACGCGGTCTTACCCGGAGTAGCAATCTCATACATGTTGGGCAGCAGCTATATTATAGGGGCGACCTTTTTTGGAATTTTTTCAGCAGCGCTGATCGGATTTGTCGGCAAACATAGTCGGCTGAAAAATGATACGGCGATTGGGATCGTGTTCAGTTCCTTCTTTGCACTAGGGATTATTTTGATCTCTTTCGCTCAAAGTGCTACTGACCTTTATCATATCCTTTTTGGAAATGTCCTGGCTGTTCGGGATTCAGACATGTATTTGACGGCGATCGTAATGATCATTGTATTATTAGCAGTTGTTCTTTTTTATAAGCAGTTGAAATTGACTTCTTTCGCGCCGACGATGGCTCAGTCGTATGGTTGGAATATTGGTTTGATCAATTACGGCTTGATGTTCTTATTGACGTTAGTTGCAGTAACCTCGTTACAAACAGTGGGAACGATCCTTGTGATTGCTATGTTGATTACGCCAGCGGCTACTGCTTATCAACTGACAAATCGTCTATCAGTGATGGTAGGTCTCTCTACACTGTTTGGTGTATTGAGTGCAATCATCGGATTATATTTTAGCTATAGCTACAATCTGCCTTCTGGGGCAACGATCGTAATGACAGCGGCAGTATTTTTCATCGCTGCCTTTCTGTTTTCACCCTCTAAAGGTTTAATTCAACAATTAAGAAAGGATGCTAGTTCTGCTTTATCCAGTTGAAAAATAAGATAAAGGACAACCCGCTATTACTATAAAAAGGAGCAGAGATATGAAGCACAAAAAAATAATTTTTGCAGGAATCATGGGATTGTTATTGCTTGCAGGCTGCGGTACGAAAGGCAACGGAAATAGTGCAGCGAATGATTCAAAAGAATTAACAGTGGTTGCTACAAACTCGATCATCGCAGATATGGTCAAGGAGGTTGGCAAAGAAGAGGTAAGCGTTCATAGTATCGTACCAGTCGGAACCGATCCTCATGAGTATGAACCATTACCTGAAGATATCAAAAAGGCCAGTGAAGCAGATGTAGTTTTTTATAATGGTTTAAATCTAGAAACTGGCAATGGCTGGTTCGACAAATTGATGGAGACAGCTAAGAAAAAAGAGAATGAGGATTATTTCGCGGTGAGCAAAGAGGTTGCTCCTATTCATTTAACAGGTAACAGCAAGCAAGAAGATCCGCATGCGTGGCTGGATATTTCTAATGGCATCTCATACGTGAAGCAAATTCAAACTGTTTTAAGTGAAAAAGATCCAGACAATCAAGCGAGCTTTAAGAAAAATGCTGAGGCATATATCAAAAAACTTGAGGCATTAAACACTTCTGCAAAAGAAGCATTTGCAGATATTCCTAGTGAAAAGAAATTGTTAGTGACTAGTGAGGGAGCCTTTAAATATTTTTCTAAAGCCTATGATCTAACAGCAGCGTACATTTGGGAAATCAACACAGAAAGCCAAGGTACACCGGATCAAATGAAACAAATCGTAGAAAAAATTAGAGTGTCTAAAGTACCGTCATTGTTTGTTGAGACGAGTGTTGATAAACGCAGCATGGAGCGTTTATCAAAAGAAGTCGATTTACCGATTTATAGTGAGTTGTATACAGACTCATTGGCTAAGAAAGGTGAGCCGGGTGACAGTTATTACAAAATGATGAAATGGAATCTGGATAAGATTCATGAAGGTTTGATGAAGTAATAAAAAGCAGCTGATTTTTATCAGCTGCTTTTTTATCTGGATTAAACTGTGGCTTTTTCAGGTTCGCCAAATACTTGTCGCTGCAAATTCAAACCGGTTGGAGTAGTTGCGACACCGCCTTCAGCGGTTTCTTTGAAAATTTGCGGCATTGCCCGGCCAACCTTGTACATAGCTTCAACAACTTCATCTGGTGGGATAACACTGCGGATACCAGCCAGTGCCATGTCCGCTGAAATAAACGCTTGGGAAGCACCCATTGCATTACGTTTCACACAAGGGACTTCAACTAAACCCGCTACGGGGTCACAGATTAAACCCATCACATTTTTTAGTGTAATAGCTAATGCATTTGATGCCATTTCAGGAGTTCCGCCGTTTGCAGTAACTAATGCAGCAGCTGACATAGCGCTGGCAGAACCAACTTCAGCTTGGCAACCACCTTCAGCGCCAGAGATTGATGCATTGTTTGCCATCACTAATCCGAAAGCGCCAGCAGTAAATAGAAAGTCGATTTGCTCATCATGACTTAACTCTAGCTTTTCTCGCGCAGCCATTAGGACTCCTGGCAATACACCTGCGCTGCCCGCGGTAGGTGTCGCACAAACCAAACCCATTTTGGCATTAACTTCATTGACAGCAATCCCGTTACGAACAGCTTTTAAAATCGTATCACCACTCATGAATTTGCCGCTTTCAATGTAGTCGTTCATGCGTTTCGCATCACCACCGGTAATTTTTGTTACGGAAGTGACGCCTTGAATACCTTCTTCGATGGAGCTTTCCATTATTTCTAAATTGCGTTCCATTAACGCAATAATTTCTTCACGAGTACGATCAGTTAATTCCATTTCAGTAGCGATCATTAATTCGCCGACAGATGAATAATCCTGTGCTTGTTCAACAAGCTCTTGGATCGAATAAAACATGACAACTCCTCCTAATTCGTATTGATAGTAGAACTTCCTCTGAAAAGTTATGCTGAATCTCATTCTGATACTCGTGCATTGAGACACAAGTCAGGATGGATAATTATTTAAAATAGGTCACACTCAAGACATCATCTTCTTGTTTGATTTCTTGTCTCAAACCTTCTGGATCATCCGGGGTATCATCGATTTCTAAAAGGACGATTCCGTTTTCGCCTTTTGTTTTTCTGGTCATGGTTACTTTACCAATGTTCAACCCATGTTTCATAAAGATAGTAGAAACACGAGAAAGCAGTCCCGGTACATCTTTATTAATAATGATATACGTTGGATTACCCATACCAAGTGAAATGCTATATCCATTCATCTCCGTGATTTGAATGTTCCCGCCGCCAATCGAGACACCGGTGATTGACATTTCTAAGTCACCTTTGATCATACGCAGGGTGACAGTGTTCGGATGATCAGCAATCTCTTTCTTCGGTACAAACAGAACTTCCATTCCTTGTTCGTGAGCGATTTTCAATGAATCGGATAAACGAGGATCATCTGGTTCCATCCCTAAGATACCGCCAACCAAAGCGATATCTGTTCCATGTCCGCGATAGGTTTTGGCAAAAGATTCATACAGATCAAATTCTACTGAATCCGGACGTTCACCAAAAATCATGCGGCAAACTTTTCCGATTCGCGCAGCGCCAGCAGTATGTGAACTGCTTGGTCCTACCATAACTGGACCAATGATGTCAAAAACACTTCGATATTTTAATACTTCCATTATTTTAAACCTCCCTAATTTATCCGATGAAAATCCTCATCAAGTCGACCATAGTGTAACATATACGCTTTCTGAAAATAGGAAGATTAATAATTTATTTTGTTATTCTCATAGTAGTTAAAGAGATTGTGAAGTATTTTATTATTGTCAGAAAAGTTTGGTAAAATAGCTAGGTCTTGCCAACACTATGTTAGGTGCAACAAAAGGAAATGCCGCATCTCGATATAAACAAAAAAATTTGAGTTGTCCTTAACAGAAGGCTTACAGATTTAAACAATTAAAACATCGAACGGAGGGAAATCTATCTTGCATTTAAACAAATAATCTGCTAAGATATCAAAGTGTGTCTTTATGCACACTGTTTAAGTGGGAGGAGAAATATGTATCTCCATTAACCACATCACGGACCAAGGAGGTATGTCTCGTGGCAAAGAAAGTAGAAAAATTAGTTAAACTGCAAATTCCTGCAGGGAAAGCAACACCAGCTCCCCCAGTAGGTCCTGCACTAGGTCAAGCCGGCATCAACATCATGGGATTCACTAAAGAATTCAATGCTCGTACAGCTGATCAAGCAGGTTTAATCATCCCAGTTGTGATTTCTGTATATGAAGACCGTTCATTTACATTCATCACAAAAACACCACCAGCTGCTGTATTATTGAAAAAAGCTGCTAAAATTGAAAAAGGTTCAGGCGAACCAAACAAAAACAAAGTTGCAAAAGTTACTAGCGATCAAGTAAAAGAAATCGCTGAGTTGAAAATGCAAGACCTAAACGCAGCTAACGTTGAGTCAGCAATGCGCATGGTTGAAGGAACTGCACGAAGCATGGGTATCACTGTCGAATAATTTTCGATGAACCCAAGAAAGTAGCTTCTCAGTTGGCTCCCTATCTAAAGATACGGAACACGTGGGAGGTTCTACCGTTATAACCACATCAAGGAGGAAACAAAATGGCTAAAAAGAGCAAAAAAATGCAAGATGCATTGAAAAAAATTGATGCTACTAAAGCTTACCCAGTTGGAGAAGCAGTAGCGTTAGCAAAAGAAATTAACTTCGCGAAATTTGACGCAACTGTTGAAGTTGCTTACAAATTGAATGTTGACCCTAAAAAAGCAGACCAACAAATCCGTGGGGCAGTTGTGCTTCCAAACGGAACTGGTAAAACTCAAACTGTTTTAGTATTCGCTAAAGGCGAAAAAGCAAAAGAAGCTGAAGCTGCTGGCGCTGATTTCGTAGGCGATGACGACATGGTTGCAAAAATCCAAGGTGGATGGTTCGACTTTGACGTTGTTGTAGCGACACCTGATATGATGGCTACAGTTGGTAAATTGGGTCGTGTACTTGGACCAAAAGGTTTAATGCCTAACCCTAAAACTGGTACTGTAACTATGGATGTTACGAAAGCTGTTGAAGAAGTTAAAGCTGGTAAAGTAACTTACCGTGTTGATAAAGCTGGTAACGTTCATGTGCCAATCGGTAAAGTATCATTCGATGATGCTAAATTGGTTGAAAACTTTAACACAATCAACGAAACTTTAGTAAAAGCAAAACCTGCAACTGCTAAAGGTCAATACATCAAGAACATTTCATTAACAACAACATTTGGACCTGGTATCCATGTTGAACAAACAGCTATCTAATTTATTTTAGAAAAGCACTTGACTCGACTAGCTTATCTATGGTAAGTTAGTCGAGGTTAATTATTAACTGTACCGAAGACAGTAGGTGACGAAAGTCTTAATTTCCTACCGAGGACGTTTATTGAGAACATTCAATAGTCCCTCTATGTCTACGGTGGCATAGAGTTTTTTTGTGTCTGACACAAGAAACTCTCCCCATCAAAATCAGGAGGTGAAACATATAATGAGTGAAGTAATAATCGCAAAAAAAGCAGCTATCGTTGATGAAGTCACTGAAAAATTCAACGCAGCAACTTCAGCTGTGATCGTCGACTACCGTGGTTTAACTGTAGATCAAGTGACTGAATTACGTAAACAATTACGCGACGCTAACGTTGAAATGAAAGTTATTAAAAATTCTATCCTAACTCGTGCTGCTGAAAAAGCTGGCTTGGAAGGATTAGAAGAAGTATTCTCAGGACCTACTGCTGTTGCATTTAGTAATGAGGACGTAGTTGCCCCAGCTAAAATTATCGATGAATTCGCTAAAACAGCTGACAAACTAGAAATCAAAGGCGGTATCATTGAAGGAAAAGTAGCTTCTATCGAAGAAATTACAGCTCTTGCAAAACTACCGAACCGCGATGGACTTCTTTCTATGCTATTATCTGTCCTTCAAGCGCCAGTCCGCAACGTGGCTTACGCTGTGAAAGCAGTCGCAGAAAAAGAAGAAGAAGTAGCTTAATCGCTGCATAAATATTAAAACTAAAAAAACTTACTTAAACGGAGGAAATTTAAAATGGCATTGAACATTGAAAATATTGTCGAAGAACTTAAAGGCGCGACAATCTTAGAATTAAACGATTTAGTAAAAGCTATCGAAGACGAATTTGGCGTAACTGCTGCTGCTCCTGTGGCTGCTGCTGGTGCTGCTGCAGGTCCTGCTGCAGAAGAACAAACTGAATTTACAGTTGAATTAACAGCTGTAGGCGACCAAAAAGTTAAAGTTATCAAAGCAGTTCGTGAAGCAACTGGCCTAGGCTTGAAAGAAGCTAAAGCTGTAGTTGATGGCGCTCCTGCACCAATCAAAGAAGATGTATCTAAAGACGACGCTGAAGCATTAAAAGCTGCTTTAGAAGAAGTTGGCGCATCTGTAACAGTAAAATAATCACTTTTGATTATTCAAAGAGAGATCTGATTTCAGATCTCTCTTTTTTTTGGTTTAAAACAAAAAAGCCGAGCAAAATTATTTTGCTCGGCTAAAAGTATACGAGTTAATTTATTGCAGAACCTCGATCATTATATCCGTTTCATCCTCTTGGACATTTCCAGCATAGTTCGGTGTCGCTAAAGAGAGACCGCCATGCTTGTTATGAAATAGATAAAGCGCACCGGAGTTATTATTCGTGTTCACTGGCCCAGAGAGCTGATCACCAATCGAAATCATTGTGCTGACTTTTACTGTTCGAACTTCATTCGTGTTTGCTGAGAATATACGAACCGTTTTGACTGGCATGTTTTGCATAGTTAAATTATAAACGGCTTCATTATTTGTATTTGCATTAAAGGTGATTTGGTTTGTATTCGTATTGATATTAATTGAATCAGGAACATTCATTCCATTAAAATAAAACGTTGCATATCCGCCGAATTCACTGGCCGATACAGAGTCAATCTCTGGTTGTTCAATAGAAGTGGCAGTATCAGAAGAAGCAGTGGAGAATTCTGATTGGTTGCTTGAACGATCAGACGAGGATAGTGCCGATGTCTGAGTATTAGTTGAGGAATCTGTGCTGTGAGATAGTGAACTTTCTGTTGTTTCAGTAGAATTTTGGGATGGAGCACGATTACATCCAACTAAGAAAAAGGATGCTATTAGACAAGCTAAGAGTATTTTTTTCAAGAAAAGCCCTCCCTTCGTCATTTATTATAGCAAAAAACGATTTCGTTGTAATCGTTTGCACAAACTTTATGCGATTTCTCAAAAAAATGAATTTATTTGATTGAAGACTATTTTTTGTGAGCAATATCTTTGTAACCTCCAATGATTACGCGTAGACTATTAATCAAGAAGAAGAAAAGGAATGATGAATTTTGAAAAAGATGTATGAAACAGCGATGATTAATCATGGCGGACGTACTGGAGAAGTTCAAGCACCAAACGGCAGCATGAAGATGAAAATTGAGCCACCTTCTATCCATGCGGAGGGAACGAATCCTGAACAGCTATTTGCTGCAGGTTATGCCTCTTGCTTTAACGGAGCCGTTCATCATATGTTAAAAGAACATAATATCGAATCAGATGCAGAGGTTAAGGCTCGGGTTTCTTTATATCAGTTAGAAGATGGCGGATATCAAATCGGAGTGATCTTAGAGACCTCATTACCAGGCGTGGAAAAAGAAGAAGCAGAAAAGATCGTTGAAGAAGCACATGAATTTTGTCCGTATTCCAAAGCAACGCGTGGTAATATTGATGTAGAAGTTGAATTGGTCTAGTAAGTAAATCTCTCGATATTTCGAGAGATTTTTCTTTTCATTCTTTTTTACAAAATTATGAAAATGAATGAAAGAGAAAAATGCTTTTCAAATAACAGTCGTTACAATAAAAATTATTTTTGTCAAATAGCGAAAAAGAGAGAAAAATAAGAGTCATTGCTTATCACTTTACAAAAAACGTGGAATTAAATAAACTGAAAATTCAATTATTATGTAAAGGGAGTGTAATGAAAATGAAAAAATATTTAGCAGAGTTTCTAGGAACCTTTATGTTGGTTTTTCTGGGAACTGGTACAGTAGTCGTCGCTAAAGGTGGCACGCTAACGATTGGTTTGGCCTTTGGTTTAGCGATCACGATCATGGCTTATGCGGTAGGCGGTATTTCTGGTGGTAACTTTAATCCTGGTGTATCTATCGCAATGATGATCAACAAACGTTTAGAAGTGAAAGATGGTATTTTTTATATTATCGCACAAGCATTAGGTTCTATTGTGGCTTCAGCAATTTTATATGTTTATGTTCATGCATTGGAATTACCTAATGACGGCTTCGGTCAAACTGATTTTCCTAATATCACTGCAGCTCAAGCTTTTGGTGTGGAAACATTGATCACCTTTTTATTCGTATTCGTCATCTTAATGGTAACGAGTGAAAAATATGGCAATGCGCAAATGGCTCCAGTAGCTATCGGTATTACATTAGCCTTCTTAATTATCGTAGCTTTAAACTTAACTGGCGGTTCATTAAATGCAGCTAGAAGCTTAGGGCCAGCGATTTTTGCTGGTGGGAGTGCTTTATCTCATTATTGGGTATATTTGTTAGCTCCGACATTAGGTGCAGTCATTGCAGCTTTTGTTGCCAAATTTATGGGTAGCGAAGAAAAATAGTTTCTTGCTCCGCATTTTAAGCGAAGAAAGATACAGGGTAGAATAAAAGAGCAGAACATTGCGTTTCTGCTCTTTTACTATATCAAGAATGAGTTAAAATGATTTTTCAATTTTCGTACGATGATAGATAGAATACCCAACGACAAAAAGATAGGCTATCACCATGGGGATTATAACAGTGAAAGAAATGCCCATTAATGCGAATGTTAATAGAAGTGCGGAATATACATATAGCATCATATCGAAGCCTTTTGCCTTAGCCATATTTCCAATCATAATATTTCGTTCATCCTTTGTATCGATTTCGATTTGTTTGGCTAATTTTGGATCGCTTTCAATCGCTTTTTTACTTATATACTCCCCAAAGCCGTAACCGAATAATCCGCATCCCAAACCAATACAAAGGTAAGGCAGAGTTTTCATGATATTTTGTGGATCGGAAATTGCTTTTATTAAATAAAAACCAACAAGTATTAATACTACTCCGGATAGGGCAATAAGCAGGTTTTTTGTCTTTTTCATGGTTCATCCTCCTCGTAAATAAAAATTTCTTCGATCGACATATCAAAATACTTGGCAATTTTAAATGCTAATAAAATAGATGGGTTATAGCGATCATTTTCTAAAGAGCCAATCGTCTGTCGCGACACCTCTAATACAGCGGCCAAATCTTCCTGTTTAATACCTTTTTCTTTTCTTATTTCTTCTAAACGATTTTTCATTGGAAACCTCCTTACGGAAAGCTTGCTTTACATTTAAGTATAAAGCAAAAAAAAGATAATGTAAAGCGTACTTTCCATGTATGGAGATAAATCAGAAGTAAAACAAAAAACTGCCTTATCAACCCGTTTGGGATTGATAAGGCAGTTTTTTAAACTTGCTCAGAGATCACGTCTGTTTGTTTTTTGCGATAACTGAAGAAAATAATTAAATAGATACATGCGGTAAAGATTGTTACGCCGATTGGATTATTTATAAGGATACCGATGAAAATTAGTCCTAGAACTAATATCACTAAACCGCTAAACAGGCGCTCGCTGTTTGTTCCTTTTTTTAGGGCTAAAACAAAAGCCGCTACACTGATCAACAACCAGGTTAGCAAGACAGAATAGGATAGAGAACCGACTAAGTAATTAAACAATTTATTTCCTAGGAAGTAGGACAAGATTACCCCAAGATAAAGTGTGCCAGTACAGAATAAGACGGCTCGCTGCGGAACTTGATGTTTATTTAGTACGGCCAATTTAGACGTAAAACCAGGATTATCCTTTACCCGGAAGTACAGTGTTCTGGATGAAGCATAGACACCAGAATTGATTGAAGAAAACAATGCCAACACAATGACAAAATTTACAATATCAGTAGCAAAGGGAATATGCATTTTCTGAAAGACCATCACGAATGGACTGACGGAAGTCGCTGCCAAAGTATCCCAGCGATAAATGATTAAAAGCAGAATCATTGGCACGATATAAAATGAAATGATTCTTCCCATAACTCCTTTAATAGCTTTAGGGATGGCTGTTTTAGGATCTTCAGTTTCACTAACAGTAATAGCAATTAATTCTGAACCGCCATAAGAATAGATTACAACTAAAAGAGAATTAACTAGGCCTTTCAGCCCATGTGGGGTAAATCCACCATGACTATTCATACGAGAAATGGTATCAAGAAAACCGATATTAAATATTTCCCGTCCTACAAGATACGTACCGAAGGCGATCAAGATAATAATTACAGCAATCTTGATAAATGCTAGCCAATACTCAGTTTCGGCAAATAAGCGTACCGAATATAAATTTATCGCGGTGGTCATTATGGCTAAAAGCAAAACAAAAATCCAAGAGGGCACATGGGGAAACCATAATTGCATAAAGCTGGCAGCAGCCACAGCTTCTGCGATTATGTTGACCATCCATAACGACCAGTATAGCCAATCAATAAAATCTGCGGTGCGTTCGCCCAAAAAAGGTTTAATGATGCCAGATAGACCTTGAACGTTGTCGCTGTTTAATACTAAACGGCCTAAACCATTCATCACAATAAAGAGGACTAAACCGCCAAGTAAGAAAGCGAGAATAACAGAAGGACCTGCAATTCCGATTGCTTCACCGCTTCCTTTGAATAATCCTGCGCCGATCGCACCTCCAAGTGCCAACATCATGATGTGGCGAGAGGTCATTTGTTTTTGTAGTTTATTTTCCATAGGGCTGCCTCGTTTCTAAAATAGAGAGAATAGTTTGTAGATTTGAAATATTCTGATAATTATCTGACTATAATACCAAAATATTCTGACAATTCCATTTTAGTGAAAAGTTTTTCATTTATTTTTCATGGGATGTCTATAAATCTTTAGTTTTTGTTATTATATATTTACTATTCACCGCTTTTTGGTTGAAATCAATTGTAGAAAATATTCGTTAAATTATTTGACTGAATATATCCTTTTTTCGAGTAAAAGGATGTTCTTTTACTTCAAAAATTTCCTGGCTAAAGAAATTTTTGAAGTACTTCGCAAAAGGAGGATAAATCCCTTTATATCAGTCCTATTGAATAATAAATGGTTAATCAGATACCCGTTTCCGAGCAGAGTGTTAGGAAAATTTCCAGCTTATTTGTAACATAATAATGTAATTATTTTATATAGAAAGAGGGAGAGAAGAATGAGTTGGTTATGGACATTAATCATTGGTGCACTTATTGGTGTGATTGCAGGAGCAATTACTAAAAAAGGCGGTTCAATGGGTTGGATTGCAAACATTGTCGCTGGTTTAGTCGGTTCTGCGATTGGTCAAGCGTTACTTGGCTCATGGGGCCCTAGCTTAGCAGGTATGGCACTGGTTCCTTCTATTATTGGTGCTATCATTGTTGTTGCAGTAGTTTCATTCTTTATCGGAAGAAAATAAACCGATAATATAAATAAAAAAGCGCCTAGGCGCTTTTTTATTTTGCTTTCAGAAGTTCTTCTTTTCCATGAATCAGTTGCGTTAAAAAGGCACAATAGGGCGTATTGATCTGATAGTTCTTTCCTTTTTGCCAGACAGCACCATTAATATAGTCAATTTCAGTTTTACGATGGTTTCGAATCAAGTCCTGATACATTGATGGAAAGTGTAGTCCTTGTGTATTTACATCATAGGTAGCTTCGATAGCTTGGATTACTTGTGACTGATTAAGTTCAATCCCCTCTGCTTCAGCAACTGCAGCAAATTCCCCCACGATGGACTCAATCAAATTTCTGGCAATGTTCAGTGAACCAAAATCGGCAATATTACAATCTAAAATTGTACATAAACCATTAAGCGTGCCATTGATGCAGGCCTTTTTCCAGATTGAATAGCGGACATTGCTGCTATAGATGGGATTTAGACCAGCTTGTTGGAAAACATCCAATACTTCTAATGTGAAGGCCTTTCCTTGTGGCGCCAAATTTTCCATTTCAATACTACCAGTTCCTATAAGTTTCGCGTGACCGGGCCCAGCAAGTCCAGCCGTCCAAGTGGTTGTACCGAAGATAATATTTTCTTTTGGCACAAATTTCGCTAACGTTTCCTCATGGCCTAAGCCGTTTAGTAGACAGAATACGAATATTTTTTCACCAATAATCGGTTGAATATCTTGAAACATTGCCTCAAGCTGCATTGATTTTGTTAGTGCAACGATTAAGTCAACATTTGCATGTCCATCAACGATTTCTTCTGGGGAATAGATTGGAAGGCGAGCAGTCACTTTATGGTCTTCAAACTCTCCGATCAATCCATTTTCCCGAATCGCCTTTATATGATCTGGCCAACGGTCTATTAAAACAACCTCATTGCCAGCTTGGTGAAGCATCAAACCGATACGGCTTCCCATGGCACCGGCTCCAGCAATTGCAATTTTCATAGCTATAATTCTCCTTTCAAGTTCCATAAACAGTATACATAAAATGACTCAAAAAGGCGGATTATTGGCTCGCTAAAGAAATGTAATTTCATAGACAATTAAAATATTATGAAATATAGTTGCATTTATTAATATCAGGGTTTATAATCAGTTCGTAAAGTTGAAATGGTTTTCATAGCGATAAGCCGCTTCCGCTTTTCATTTAAGTATTTTGCTAAATACTTATCATCTTTTCCTGAAATAAGTTAAACACTAATGGAGCAGTTTCCAAAGTGGAAATAGGATTAATACGATGAAGGAGAACGCGTATGTTTGGATTTTCAATTTTCTTAAATGAAGAATTAACTGCTGAAACGAAACATTATATAGAAGAAATGTCGCGACATGGTTTTTCTGGGATCTTTACTTCATTACATATTCCCGAAGACGATGCTGAACACTATCGAAAGCGCTTGACCGATCTTGGGACTGTCGCAAAGGCCTGTCGCATAGATTTGATGGTAGACATTTCAGGTACCGCTTTAGATCGTGCTGGATTTTCTTTTAATCGGCTGGAAGAACTAATGGAAATCGGAGTGACTGGGTTACGAATGGACTATCACATCAGTAATCCACAAATTGCTAGATTATCACAAAAAATGCCGATTGCTCTGAATGCCTCCACGATAACTGACAAGGATATTCAAGAGTTGCAGGAGGCGAAAGCGAACTTTGATAATTTGGAAGCTTGGCATAATTATTATCCAAGACCTGAAACCGCTTTAGATAAAAAGTGGTATCGAGAAAAGAATCAATGGCTGAAGGATCATGGATTTACGATCCAAGGGTTTGTACCAGGTGATGAACAATTACGCGGACCTTTATATCAAGGACTGCCGACTCTCGAGGAACACCGAGGAATGCATCCTTTGGCGGCGGCGCTCGACTTACTGATGGATACCGATAAAGTTTATATCGGTGATGGCGGACTTTCGCCAGATGTTCGAAAACAATTTTCTTTCTATATTAATGAAAGGAAATTGAAGCTGAGAATAGAGCGATTCGACGAACAAGTCGAGTATGTCTTAGGGGAACATATCAACCGCCAGGATGAGGCGCGTGACGTTGTCCGCAGTGCGGAAGCACGTTTCAAAAAAATACCGAATGTTGTCCCTCTGCCAGCCAGAGAACGAACTGTTGGAGCGGTAACGATCGATAATGCTAATTATTTACGCTATATGGGTGAGATTCAAATTGTTAAACGGCTATTACCAACTGACGATAAAGTTAATGTTGTAGGACAGGTTATTAAGAAGGATCAGGATCTGATCCGACATATTAAAGCAGGACAGAAATTTAGTTTAGAGAGTGTGGAAAAAGAATGATTAATTTAGAAAACTTAACGACAGAACGACGCAATGAAACAACTTTTGGATTAGATGAAATGAGTGTGGCAGAAGCTGTCAAATTGATGAATCAAGAAGATCATAAGGTATCAGAGGCGGTAGCAGAACAATTACCGCAAATCGAAAAGGTAGTAGAAACGACGATTGCCTCTTTTAAAAAGGATGGTCGCTTAATTTATATGGGTGCTGGAACTAGCGGCCGCTTAGGCGTTTTGGATGCTGCGGAATGTGTACCGACTTTTGGTGTAGAACCTGAAATGGTGGTCGGCCTGATCGCAGGTGGCGAACAAGCAATAACTGTAGCAGTCGAAGGTGCGGAAGATGATATTGAACTTGGTGCGCAAGATTTAAAGGATTTGAAACTAACTGAGAATGACATGGTCATCGGCATCGCAGCAAGCGGCCGGACACCTTACGTAATTGGTGGTTTAGATTATGCTCGTTCAATTGGGGCAGCAACAGGGACGATCGCCTGCAACAAAGGTGCTGAAATTAGTAAACATGCGGACTTGCCGATCGAAGTTGATTGCGGACCAGAATTTTTGACTGGATCGACTCGGTTGAAATCAGGAACAGCGCAAAAATTGATTTTGAATATGATTTCTACGATTAGCATGATCGGAATCGGAAAAGTTTACAACAACTTGATGGTAGATGTAAAACCGACAAACGAAAAATTAGTAGAACGTTCAAAGCGGATCATCATGCAAGCAACTGAAGCAGATTATGAAACGGCGGCTCGCTATTTTGAAGCAGCCGATCAAAATGTCAAATTAGCGATCGTGATGATCTTAACTGACAGCACCAAAGAAGTGGCGGCTGAAAAATTAATTCAAGCTGGTGGATTTGTTAAGAAAACAATGTAAATTGACGTTTCGTCTATCTGACTAACCCTGTTAGTCAGATGACGCTGCGTCTGAGGTAGGTCCAATTGTGTTTGAATATGAAGAAAGCGCTTGTAACAAGCAGCAAGTTGGATATTATCTGTATGTCGATCATATAATCAAAATAGGAGTGAGTATAATGGCAAAAGAAGAATTAACCTTGAATCAAATTGCTAAAGAGATTTACGATGGCGCCGGTGGAATGGAAAACGTGCAGAACATTGTTCATTGTATGACCCGTGTGCGGATGAGTGTTCGTGATGACAGCAAAGTCGATCAAGCAAAATTGAAGAGTATTCCCGGCGTTCTAGGCGTCGTGGATGATGAACAACTGCAAGTAATTATTGGTCCTGGAAAGGTCAACAAAGTTGCAAAAGAAATGGTAGATATAGCTGGTGTCGGACTTGGAGAAGATTTGCCTCAAGGCTCTGGTAAAGATAAAGTTAATGCAAAAGCAGCAGAAATGAAAGCGGCACAAAAAGCCAAACAAAAGAATTCACCGTTTAAAGCGGTCTTGAAAGATATTTCAAATATTTTCGTACCAATGATTCCAGCATTTGTCGGATCAGGTTTAGTTGCTGGGATTGCGGCTATCTTAACCAACTTAGTGACAGCTGGTACGATTGATGCAGCAAATTGGCAGCAAATCATTGATGTCATGAATATTCTGAAAAACGGTATGTTTAGTTATTTGGTTATCTTTACTGGTGTGAATGCTGCGCAAGTATTTGGCGCCAATCCAACGCTTGGCGGTGTTATCGGAGCGGTCGTTCTATTAACAGGTATGAATCCTGAAGCACCAATCAAAAACTTGTTTACTGGTGATGCTTTAGCTGCTGGGCAAGGCGGGATCATAGGTGTGATCTTCGCTGTTTGGTTATTATCAATCGTAGAAAAGAAATTGCACGAAGTCATTCCGGACGCAGTCGATATTATCATAACACCGATGCTCTCCTTGTTGGTTATCGGCTTGTTGGAGATCTTCCTAATTATGCCTTTAGCTGGTTTTATTTCTAACAGCATGGTCAGCGGCATCAACTGGGTATTAGCTGTCGGCGGAGCATTCTCTGGTTTCGTATTAGGAGCACTATTCTTACCGATGGTTATGTTCGGATTGCATCAAATCCTAACACCTATCCATATCCAAATGATCGGTGAGACAGGCAAAACATTATTATTACCAATCTTAGCAATGGCTGGTGCGGGACAAGTTGGAGCAGCATTTGCTCTTTGGATGAAATTACGTAAAGACAAAGAATTGACTGAAATGATCAAGGGTGCACTACCAGTTGGAATTTTAGGTATTGGTGAACCGTTGATTTACGGCGTTACTTTACCATTAGGACGCCCATTCATCACAGCTTGTATCGGCGGCGGTATCGGTGGTGCTGTAATCGGAGCCATCGGTGGTGTTGGTGCGATCGCAATCGGACCTTCAGGAGCTGCGTTGATTCCATTGATCGCTAATGGTCGTTGGTGGGGTTATGTTCTTGGACTTCTAGCTGCTTATGTCGGTGGTTTTGTCGCAACTTATTTCTTTGGTATTCCTAAAGACAAATTAGCTGAACAAGAATTAGCAGAAGCAACCGTTGTTGAATCGAATGACGTAGTCGAAACAGCGGATACAACAGTAGCTGCTCATGCAACAAGTAGTTTTACAGCTGTAGCAAATGGCTCAGTTCATCCGTTAGAAGAAGCGTCAGATCCCGTTTTTGCAGAAAAAATGATGGGTGAGGGCTACTTCGTTGAACCAACTGATGGTGCAATTTTTGCACCAGTTGCTGGTAAAGTCTCAACAATTTTCCCAACAAAACACGCAATTGGTATCACGACAGCAAGCGGATTAGAAGTATTGCTGCACATGGGGATCAATACGGTCGAACTAAGCGGAAAACCATTTGAAATTTTAGTTTCAGAAGGTCAAAAGGTCACACCTGAAACACAGGTGGCCGCAGTTGATTTAGCAGCGATCAAAGAGGCAGGCAAAGGCACATCGATGATGGTCTTGATTACAAATATGAATGATGTTGAAACACATGTTTTAGAAAAAACGGGTGTCGTAAACGCATCTGAAGAAGTCTTCAAAGCAACAACAATTTAAACAGAAAAGGAGCGTTGCCAACTAGGCACCGCTCCTCTTTTGATTTGTATAGAATTATAAAAGGGTTTGTCCTCTATGCGATTTGCTCATATGATACAATTTATATAGGAAACGACGGTAAAGGAGGCAAGTAGGATGGGCGACAAAGGAATAGCATATAAATTTTCCGCAAAGGTATATCACTATTCTTCATCGTCAGAAATGGCTGGTTGGACGTTAGTGTCACTTCCAAAAGAGCTTTCGGAAGAAATTCGAAAGGGGTTCAAATCTCTTGAAGAAGGTTGGGGACGGATGAAAGTCACTGCGGGAATTGGCAGAAGCGAATGGCAAACGGCTATCTGGTTTGATACGAAGCAAAATACGTATTTACTCCGTTAAAAGCAGCTATTCGAAAAAAAGAAAAAATCATTAACGACATGAATGTAGAAGTAACTATTTGGCTAAAATTTTAATCATAAAAACAAGGACATGAAGGTAATCCATCTTTCATGTCCTTGTTTTTTAAAAATATTTTTTTCGATATTCTTGAACTACTGCTCGTGTGGTGTAAATTTTTTCGGCATTTTCTTTATTGCGGCTGATATAGACATAGAACAATAAATCAATCGTGATGAATTGGGCCAAGATCGAATCAGTTGCTGCGCTGCGATAAGTCGCTTCCGTTGGTCGAGAGGTTTGCAGAGCGACATCAGAAAGTTTGGCTAGGGGATTTTGGCCAAACTGTGTCAATGTAATAATTGGAATACCCAAATCTTTTGCCGTTTCTGCTAAAGCAATCAGTTCAGAAGTTAATCCAGAGTTTGATACCAGCCAAATCACCGCATCCTTTTGGTGCAGGACGAGCTGTGGCAAGATAGTATTGTAATCAGGTTCGCTTATAACATTTTTGCCTAAACGACTCCATTTCTGAACGATATCTGTGGCGGCCAGATTAGAAGCGCCGATGCCTAAAACATAGCAAAAGTCTTTTTCCTCTAATAGTTTGCACGCTTTGAGAAATTCTTCTTCGTTGAACAAAGCGGTGGTTTCATCAATCGTATAGCGAGCATTGCTGGCCAATTTATTTTTTAGGCTAGGAAAAGTTTCATCGTGATCGACATCACTGTAGGTATTGTTGCTTCTTTCCTGCATAGTTTCAGCAGATAACTCAATTTTGAAGTCGGTCAGACTATTAAATCCCATTTTTTTGGAAAAGCGGACGACTGTTGGTGCGCTTGCGCCAGATGCCTCAGCGATTTCATTCGCCGTCATACTCGCAGCTTTTTCGCTATTGTCACGAATGAAAGAATAAATTTTTTTTTCTGCAGCAGACATTTCCTTCTGCATGCTTTTCATATGAGAAAGAACGCTCATAAAGGACTCCTTTTTAATCTTTTTTATTATTATACCATTTTACATCTAACTTTTAATTTTTCTATAGAACCGGAAATCGTTCTTTCTTTTTTTTTGAAAAGTCGTATGATAAGAATGAATCTTTTCAGGAGGAAATTATTTATATGGCTTTGATTGATTTTATTTTGCACATTGATGCGCACATGGTGTCTTTGGTACACCAATATGGGGTAGGGATTTATCCTATTTTATTCGGAATTGTTTTTATTGAGACAGGTGTCGTGATTTTCCCGTTCTTGCCAGGAGATTCCTTTCTCTTTGCGGCAGGAGCACTTACTGCATTGGGAGGGAATGTTCTGCGCTTGCCGTATGTAATTGGAATTTGTGTGATTGCGGCGATTTTAGGAGATATGATGAATTATTGGATCGGTCATACTTTAGGAGTCAAGGCGTTATATCATCGTCCGATTTCCCGCTTTATTAAAGAGGACAAGGTACAGGAAGCAGAAAGGTTTTTCAATGATCGAGGCAAGTGGACAATCTTTTTAGGTCGCTTCATGCCGTTTGTCCGTACCTTCATCCCGTTTATTGCTGGTTCAAGTAAAATGAACTGGGGAATTTTTTCGAGTTTTAATATTCTCGGGGCGATTGTCTGGGGAACCGTTGTAAGCTTGGCTGGTTATTTCTTAGGAAATATACCTGTTGTCAGCGAACATTTTTCTTTGATCATGTTGCTGATTGTTTTTGTATCATTGGTTCCAATCATGGTTCCTTATATTAAACAAAAAATTCGCGCATAAAAAGAGTTTGGAGGCCGCCGTTCAAAGGTAGCTTTCAAACTCTTTTAGTTTTTATAAATGGAAATAAAGAATTTCAGGAGTCACTCGAAATCGCAGCGGAGGTCCTGTAGTCCCTAATCCAGTATTGACCACTAAATTTGTATTGGAGGTCAATGCATAAATTCCTTGATCATAGATTCTTGATCCAAAATTTTTATAAGGGAAAAATGGAAATCGAATTTGGCCGCCATGGCTATGGCCGGATAAGATCAAATCAAATCGTTCAAGTTCAGGTAAACGTTGGACCTGATCCGGTTCATGGATCATTAAAATAGAAAACTCAGATCTTTTAGGCCTTGTATCGTAATCTGGATGGCCTTCTTGGCCGTCATCGATACCGGTCAAGCTCAATTGATCTACAGACGTGCTTTGATTATTTAGTAAAGTGAATCCACCATCTGTCAGTATGTTGCTGACAGCTTCATGACCATCGGAACGATAGTCATGATTGCCTAAAATGGCAAATTTTCCTTTTGGAGCATTGATCTTAACTAATTGTTGACTAATCGCTTTACAGTCACGTGTTTGCCAATAGCGATAATTTTCGATTAAATCACCAGTGAACAATACGATATCTGGTTCGGCTTGATTAAGCTTAGCAACTATCTTGGTAAATCGTCTAGGAGAATAAAAGGGAGAGAAATGGCTATCGCTGATTTGTGCGATTGTCAGACCTGGTTTCTTTCCCGTTTCAATTTTTAATTGAGGGTTCTTCGTGATCTTGAAATGCTTTTCGACCAATTGATAGGTTGAATAACGGCAATAGATCAGAAAGAGTAATGCAATAATACCTATGAGTAAAATCATCTATACCACTTTCCTTCTGATTTTTCGCTAGTATATCCAAAAGAACGACCTGTCACAAGTTGGACAGGTCGCATTTAATGATAATTTAAATCGTGCGGACAGTTTCTCGTTGGATCAAATGATGCGGTACGACCAACTGAACGCCGCTGGATTGTTTTTGATCAATCTGCTCCATCAATTTTTGTGTTCCTAAACGACCAAGATCAGAAATGTCGATATCAATCGTTGTCAGGTAAGGATGGACCAAGGTAGCAAAAATTGAATTATTAAAACTGATGACTGACAAATCATCTGGCACTTTATAGCCATGAAGCGTCGCTAATTGAATCATGCGCAATGCAAAAATATCATCAATCACAACTAAAGCTGTTGCTCCCGTTTCTTTGATTACATCTGGAAATTGCGTATAGTCTTCAGGCTGCAGCATGGTTAAAGGCGGATGTGTAGGTAAGGCCTGCAACATCATTGCTTCTTGATAACCAAAGTAACGCTCGAAGAAGATAACCTCTTGATTAACATTTGAAACGAACAAAATGTTTTTATGTCCTTTAGCTATCAAATGTTCAGTAGCTTGTTTGCCTAATAACTGGTTATCGTTGTCGACATAAACAATGTCCGCTTCTCGTTCCGGTGGTCGTCCAATCAAAGTGAACGGCACCTGATTCTGATAAAGATATTCGGCTACAGGATCGTTTTTTTCAGAATAGGCTAAGATGAATCCGTCAACTTGTTTTTGGCGATGCATTCTAGTGACATTTTCCAAAAGTGTATCGCTGTTATCAGCTGATGCAACGGCTGTGGTTACTTGAAATCCTGCTGCCGCTTCGTTAACAGCATTTAATAATTCCAAATAAAATGGATTACCCAAACGTTCACGAGAATCAAGCGGCGGTAAAATTACACCTAAGGAATTTGCTTTCTGTTTTCCTAAATTTCGAGCAGTGGCATTTGGAAAATACCCCATCTCATCCATAATTTTTCGAACCTTTTGCTTTGTCTCAGCGGAGATGCTGGGATGATCGTTGATCACACGGGAAACGGTAGAAGGAGAGACTTTCGCTTTTTTAGCTACGTCTTTAACTGTGGATACCATTTTTCGCTCTCCTTTCTCTAATAATTAATTATTCCATTGCGTTTTTAAAAAATCTAAAGTTAACTCGTCAGTCGATTGAACCAGCGCAATATCGCTGCCCAGTTGTTCTGCTTCTCCGACTCCGATGGGAAACGCACCGCTAGCTTTAATTGCAGCTATTCCGGCTTGAGCGTCTTCGATTCCAATACATTCCTCAGGATTCAGCCCGACTACTTGTGCAGCCAAGATGAAAATATCTGGTGCCGGCTTCCCGGCTTTAACGGCTGCTGGATCAGCGATACCGTCAAAATAGTTGGTCAGTTCCATTTGTTTTAAAAGAAAAGGACCATTTTTGCTGGCCGAGGCCAAAGAAATTTTGATACCGGCATTTTTCAATGATATCAACAATTCTAAAATGCCAGGATAGACATCTTTTGGAGAAACTGCTTGAATCATTTCTACGTAATTATCGTTTTTTGTTTTCGCTAATTGATTGAATTCAGCTTCAGAAAAATTCTTTTCGCGATTCCCATGTTTTAATATCAGTCGCAAAGAATCCTCTCGACTGACACCTTTTAATTTTTCATTGAACTGTCGATCAATTGAAATACCCAGATCATCGGCAAGTTTCTTCCATGCCAGATAATGATATTCTGCAGTATCGGTTATAACACCGTCTAGATCAAATAAAACACCTTTAAACATTTGGCTCCTCCTGTTCTAGTGGAACCGTCATTGAATCGCTTAAGAAAATTTCATTCCCATAAAGCATCATAGCTAAGGGAGAACCATCTTTCAAGTCAATTTGAACTTCTTTCTGATTCACACTAATGGCCAATAGGCGGCCACGATAATTAATATGGAAAGAATAATGATCCCATTCTTTTGGCAATAGCGGCGCAAAGCTCAAGTCCCCAGTGTTTATCTTCATTTGTGCGAACCCCTGAACGATGGCTAACCAGCTGCCTGTCATTGAAGTGATATGCAAACCATCTTCGGTATCATTGTTGTAATTATCTAAATCTAAACGAGCAGTTCGCTGATACATTTCCATTGATTTATCTGTTAATCCAAGTTCAGCTGCCAAAATAGCATGAACGGATGCAGAAAGGGAAGATTCGTGAACGGTCATCGGCTCATAAAACTCGAAGTTTTTACGTTTCTCTTCATCAGTAAATTTATCACTGAAGAAATAAATTCCTTGCAGGACATCCGCTTGCTTAATGAAGCAAGAACGTAAGATTTTATCCCAAGACCAATTTTGATTCAATGGGCGTTCTGCTGGATCAAGTTCAGAAGTAGGCATCAAATCCTTATCCAAGAAAGTATCGTGTTGAACGAAAATGCCCAATTCTTCATCTGCAGGGAAATACATATGCTCAATTATGTCTTGCCATTTTGCTTGCTCTTCTGAAGAAATCGATACGGTCGCATGATCTAGGTATTTATTATAATTCTCTAGGGTGTAGGATAAAACCCAAACAGCTAAATAATTGGTGTACCAGTTATTGTTGATATTATTCTCATATTCATTGGGGCCAGTTACTCCATGAATCATATATTTTTGTTTGCGTTTCGAATAATGAACGCGATCTGCCCAGAATCGAGCGATTTCGGTTAATACCTCAAGTCCTTCTTTTTGAATATAACTTTCATCGCCAGTGTAAGTTGTATAATTGTAGATTGCATGAGCGATGGCACCATTTCGATGGATTTCTTCAAAAGTAATCTCCCACTCATTATGACATTCAATACCCGTAAAGGTGACCATCGGATATAAAGCGCCCTTCAGACCTTGTTGACGAGCATTGTGTTGTGCTTGAGGTAATTGATTATGACGGTATTTCAATAGGTTCTTTGTGACATTTGGATCGGAAATCCCTAAATACATCGGAACCGCATAGGCTTCAGTATCCCAATAGGTAGCGCCGCCGTATTTTTCACCAGTGAAACCTTTAGGCCCAATATTCAAGCGCTCATCTTCACCATAATAGGTAGAAAATAATTGAAAGATGTTAAAACGAATGCCCTGTTGTGCTTCATCATCCCCATCGATCAATACATCCGCTAAAGCCCAACGATTTGCCCAAGCAGCATTTTGTTCCGCAAGTAATTCTTCATAAGATAAATCATAAGCTGTTAACAACTCGAGTGCTTTTTTACTTTGCTCTGTCTCAGGAATATCACGGCTGGTTAAAACAACTACGCGTTTTTCTAGCTGGATCGCTTGGTTGCGTTTCAAGTCAAAAGTAAATGTTTCAGCAACTTCTAAGGTATCATCTTGCTGCAAACCGGGGGAAGAACTGATATGTTTCATCGCTCCGGTGATAGAAAACTGTTCGATCCCGAAGTTATTTGGAATCGTTTGTGTAGTTAAGAAACTAAACTCCTCTTGGTGTCCACGTTCCTTTTCTAGCCAAAACATTTCCTCATAGTTGCTGTCTTCATTTTGAACATTGTTATCTAGTTTAGAAACTACTTTCAATTCTGCATCACCTGTTAAGCATTCAGCAGTAAGGTGGATTACAGCGAGTTTCTGTTTGACTACGCTCAAAAAACGCTCGAAAGTAAAACGAACTTTCGCTTCATCTATTTTTGCCGTGAACGAGCGAGTGAGAACACCGTTTTGCATGTTTAGTTCAACATCAAAATCTTCGAATTCAGTGACGGCTAAGTCAACCTCATGATCATTTACGAACAATTTCATTTGAATAAAATCTAAAGCATTGATTACTTTCCCGAAATATTCAGGATAGCCATTTTTCCACCAGCCGACCCGAGTTTTATCAGGATACCAAATTCCCGCAAGGTATGTTCCTTGATGATGATCACCGCTGTAACTTTCTTCAAAATTACCACGCATACCCATGTATCCATTCCCTATGCATGTCAGAGATTCTTGCAGGCGACGATTTTCCTTATCTAATGTAGTGGTCCGAATTTTCCAAGGGTCGATTTCAAAAAGACGTTGAACGTTTTTCATGGTAGTCCTCCTAATTCCTTTTTAATTTATTTTCATTATAGAAAAATATGTTTGATATTCAGGTTGTATACCATCCAATTAAATGCTTTGGGTTATATTAATCAAAGCATCGTCGATAGGGCAGTCTCTATACAAGCTAAAATCGATTACATATCATTCCGCGTCATTTCCAAAAGAAAGAAGCGGAATTGATGCTTGACAACTTAATAATTTCTTAGCTCTATCATACGCGCAACCGATTGCGCAAGTCAAGCATAAAATTAAATTGTTGAATATACTAAATAGATAGGTGTGATTACAGATTTTTAGAAAAAATGATTGAAAGAGTTTACAAAAACAAATTATGAGTATATAATGCAAATCAGCGAAACCGATTGCGTGAAATTGTAGGAAGTAAAAACTAGGAGGAGCAAATATGAAAGGAATCAAAAAGATTTTTAGTTTTGAGTTTTGGCAAAAATTTGGAAAGGCCTTGATGGTAGTTATCGCAGTAATGCCAGCAGCTGGTTTGATGATCAGTATCGGGAAGTCTTTACCATTAATTAACGAAAACCTTGGTTGGCTTGTAACAACAGGCGGAGTGGTTGAAAATGTTGGTTGGGCAATCATCGGAAACTTACATCTGCTGTTTGCATTGGCAATTGGCGGAAGTTGGGCAAAAGAAAGAGCCGGTGGAGCATTCGCGGCAGGGCTATCATTTATTTTAATTAATCGAATCACTGGCGCGATCTTTGGCGTAACTTCTGAAATGCTGGCTGATCCAAATGCCATTACACATACGTTATTTGGTCAAAAGATTATGATTGACGGCTACTTTACTAGTGTGTTAGAGGCCCCAGCATTAAATATGGGGGTATTTGTTGGAATCATCGCTGGGTTTGTTGGAGCCACGGCGTACAATAAATATTACAATTTCCGGAAATTACCAGAAGTATTGACGTTCTTCAACGGGAAACGGTTTGTTCCTTTCGTAGTTATCTTACGTTCAGTTATTGTTGCATTAGTATTGGCGTTTATTTGGCCGGTCATTCAAACAGGGATCAATGACTTTGGTAAATGGATTGCCAATTCTCAGGATACTGCACCAGTATTAGCACCTTTCCTTTATGGGACATTGGAGCGGCTGCTCCTTCCGTTTGGACTGCATCATATGCTGACGATTCCGATGAATTACACGCAATTGGGCGGAACTTATGAAATTTTGACTGGTGCACAAGCCGGCAGTCAAGTTTTTGGGCAAGATCCATTATGGTTGGCGTGGGCTACTGACCTAGTTAACTTGAAGAACGGTGGAGATATTTCTCAGTATCAAGATGTGCTGACACAATGGACACCAGCACGTTTCAAAGTTGGTCAGATGATTGGCTCTTCAGGGATTTTAATGGGACTGACTTTAGCAATGTATCGCAATGTTGATCCTGATAAGAAGAAAAAATATAAATCTATGTTCCTTTCTGCCGCAGTAGCGGTTTTCTTAACAGGAGTTACAGAACCCTTGGAGTTCATGTTTATGTTCGTCGCGGTTCCGTTGTATGCTTGCTATGCAGTAATTCAAGGTGCAGCCTTTGCTATGGCGGATTTGATCAATTTACGAGTGCATTCATTTGGGAATATTGAGTTGTTGACTCGAGTGCCGATGGCTTTACGAGCAGGCTTAGGGAATGACTTGCTTAATTTCGTATTGACTACAATTGCATTTGGAGTATTTACTTATTTCTTCGCAAATTTCATGATCAAAAAATTCAATTATGCTACACCGGGAAGAAATGGAAATTATGAAGTTGATAATGAAGAAGCAGCAAGCGCAACTACAGATGGAAGTATTTCAGCTGATTCACAAATTGTGAAGATTATCAATTTATTAGGCGGTCCGAAGAATATCACAGATGTAGATGCTTGTATGACTCGATTGCGGGTAACAGTAGCGGATAGAAATACTGTCGGAAGTGAAGAAGATTGGAAAAAAGCAGGGGCAATGGGTCTCTTAGTCAAAGATAATGGAGTTCAGGCAGTTTATGGACCTAAAGCAGATATCCTAAAATCAGATATCCAAGATTTATTAGATTCAGGAGTGGAGATACCTGCGAGCAATCTTCAAGCCACTTCGCTAAAAACAGAGGAACCGCCGAAAACATACAAAGGAATGCAGACTAGGTTTGTTGCTCCAGCAAATGGAGAACTTATTCCAATTGATCAAGTTCAGGATGAGGTGTTCTCGCAAAAAATGATGGGTGAAGGCTTCGCCGTCGTGCCGGAAAATGGAGAAATCGCGGCCCCGATAACAGGAACAATCGTTTCTGTATTTCCAACAAAACATGCCATCGGAATCAAAACTGAAGACGGGATAGAAGTATTGCTTCATATGGGAATTGATACAGTTGATTTAGGTGGAGAGGCTTTTGAAATCAAAGTGCTTGAAGGTGAAAAAGTAAAAGCCGGAAAAGTTGTGGCAATCGCGGATTTAGCAAAAATTCAAGAGGCTGACAAAATGACAACGATGATTGTCGTATTCACCAATGGTGACAAGATTGAAAATTATCATTATGATAAAACAGGACTCGTTTCTCGCGGGGAAACGATAGGAACAATCGATTATTAAAGTGAGGCGAGAGCAATCAAAGTATTGACCTTAAATACTCATAGTTGGATGGAAGCGAACGATCAACAGCAAATTGAGATATTGGCAAAACGAATTGTTAAAGAAGAATATGATTTGATTAGTTTGCAAGAAGTAAATCAACTTCTTGCAAGCCCATTGGCAAAAACAGACAAGTATTTTCAGCCAACGGTGGAACAGCAGGGAATCCATCAAGATAATTTTTTATTTTGCTTGACTGAGCGTTTAAAAGAACTGGGTTGCTACTATTATTGGGGCTGGGGTTATAGTCACATTGGTTATGATATCTATCATGAGGGAATTGGCTTGATGTCGAAAGTGCCAATAAAAGTGGAGAGTCGACTGATATCTGAAAGTTCTGATCCGAACGATTATCATACGAGAATGATCATGATAGGTGAATCAATGGAAGGCGATCAAAAGTTAATAGTAGTAAGTGGTCACTTTTCTTGGTGGCGAACATCTGAAAATGCTTTTGCTTATGAATGGCGTGCATTAGAAAACATACTATTAGAAAAGCAGGGCGCAATGATTATTATGGGAGACTTTAATAATGATGCAAAAAGAATCGATGAAGGCTATGATTTAGTCAAAGAGAGCCCACTAGAAATACAGGACGCGTTTATTCAGGCAAAAAACAAGTCTGGTGAGAATACCGTTGAAAAATCAATCGATGGTTGGGATCAAAATGCTGAAGAGCTTCGAATTGATTACGTTTTTACTTCTCTAGATTTTGAAATTGAGAGTTATCGCATTGTTTTTGATGGGAAAAATGAGTATACAATTAGTGATCATTACGGGATAGAAGTGACGATGGACTAGCATATTGCTAGTTCATTTTCATTTTGAGTGAAATTATTTTGCAAAAAAACTGAAAAATGTTTGACATTATTTTTCAGTATGATATTATCAATAACGTTGCTGAAACATGTTGATACAACAACGAATTATAAGTGTTGACAGATCTTTTGTTGAATGTTATTATTTCAAAGTTGTCAATTGAGTTTCAAAACTTTTTCAAAATTAAATGAAAAAAGTTGTTGACATTCACTCAGCAAGCTGTTAAGATATAAAAGTTGCTGAAACAAAGCGACGAACAATGTAGACCTTTGAAAACTGAACGAATAAAACAAACCAAATGTGTAGGGCGTTTC
>NZ_JAQDPG010000017.1:0-386 GCF_027659535.1 Enterococcus malodoratus
ACGGATCAGAATCCGAACTATTGTCATTAGTTTTCTGACGAGTATCATCGTTTTGTCGCTGTTCGTTAGTACTACGAGATTCCAACAATTTGAAGTTCTCAGCAACTACTTCTGTTACATAGACACGTTGTCCTTGCTGATTTTCATAGCTTCTTGTTTGAATACGGCCAATCACACCTAACAGCGTTCCTTTTCGAGCATAGTTCGCTAGTGTCTCAGCAGACTTGCGCCAAATCACACAATTGATGAAGTCGGCCTCTCGATTTCCATCTTGATTTGTGAAATTTCTGTTTACTGCTAAAGTGAATGTTGCTACTCCTGTTCCATTCGCTGTATATCTAAGGTCAGGATCTTTTGTCAATCGCCCGACCAAAACTACATTGTTG
>NZ_JAQDPG010000017.1:396-58579 GCF_027659535.1 Enterococcus malodoratus
AAATAGCTTTGATATAGTTATCTATGTCCGGTCGCTTATCAACATAAATCGCCTCTGATTCGAGTTCCAAGCGTTTCTTTTTCACTTCGGCTATCCGTTTAGGTGGATAGATGTAAAATGTCATAGAAACAAATATGGCGCCTTTCTCGATAATTCTAGGATGCATTAATCTAAGTTGACTCTCACAGTTACGCTTTTTTGTCTTCATAGGTGCCATTTCTTCCAAATCGAGGTCTTGATTGTGGCTTTGGGTCTAAATGTAAAGTGTAAAATGTCAATTCAGTTCTCCTTGTTTCGCAATGTATTGTTTCAGTTCCTCGACTTCTTCTGTTTTCAATTTCTTTCGTTTTGCATATTCAGTTAAAGTTAATCCAGAATCGAATTGCTTCTCGCGAACAAACACTTCGTACTGCATGGCCACGTAACTTTCTGATCGTGGTCGATTATTCTGGTAGTTCTGCTTTCTTGGGATAGACGATTGGTTTTGATTAGAATTGTCTTTCTTTGCCCACTTACGAATTACAGCTAAGTAATTCTTATAAGTTCGTCCAGAAGTAGCACAATACTCCGAAACATTCTCAATCCGTTTCTGCCAATCAGAAGGAAACTCAGATTTCAGCTTTTCGAGTTCTTGATCACTTAATAAAACATTTTTGTATTCCCCATATTTATGACGAGCTGGTGTAGCCTTCGGCTGAGAAGGAGTTATATCTTTTCTATCCTTACCTAGCTCTAACCTATCCTTACCTAACCTAACCTGTGTCTCCAAACTGTATCCATCATGTATACATTCTGTCTCCACTGTATAGGAATTGTTATTTTTATTTGTCAGAATACTCTTCTCTTCTTGATAAAGAGTAGGTTTGTAGCGATCTTTCTGTATATAGTTGTGTATTTTCCAATGCTTTATCACAATTACACCGCTCTCGAAAGCGATAATAAATCTTTTTGCAATAAGTAACTTCAAATCATCTTCACTCGACCCAACCATTCGTTGGATTTTTTTGGGATTATTAATAAATCCATCATCATCAGCACGCATAGATAAATGAAAATACAACGCTTGACTTGATAGCGGCATATCTAAAAAGGCGTCGCTATCTATAATTGTTTTTGCGAACATTCTGCGTTCAGCCACTCTATCCCTCCTCTTTTAGCTAGTCCTCACTGGAGTCACTAAGTAGATATATTTAGATTCATCAATGGTGAAAATAACTGGTCTTATAGGACTAAACATTTTGATTGTCACGTCATCAATTGCATATCTTTCTTTAGCATCCATGAAAAATTCGCAGCATTCTTTGATGTATTTAGCGTTGAAAGAAATATCAAACAACTCACCTTCAATGTTTGCATTTGCTGATATTTCTATTGGTTCACCGTAGTAGATTTTGTCAGATTGATTACTGAAGACGATTTTATGTTCTAGCAATTCCCAATGAACACACTCCGTTGAACTAGTTCCTAAAGCCTTCATGATTCTGATCAAAACGGACAAACTGATGGTAATTTCAGTACTAAACTTTTTAGGAATTAGTCGGCTTGTATCTGGATAATTACCGTCTAATAGCATCATCGTTGACAAATCTTGATTGAATTATTCCTTATGACTATGAAAATCCGAAATCCTTAATAATCTATGAGAATCAGTAACACTAATGCTCCCGTCAACATCATAATGCACGGCTTTTAGTATGGGTCTTGAATCAAACGACGAAGCTGCTCTTTTTAAGTGACGATGCAAATTCTTTATTTCTTTATTATTTTTTGGCATGTGCAGTTCCTCCTATATTCCCAACTGCTTCACTGATTCTGCGTTTAACTTGGTTGGGATAATTTGATACTTATTTAAAAAGTTTTGCGTCCCGATTTGATGCTCTTCACTGTGGTGCTTTCGACACCCAGCGTAAAAAGTATGTTTCGTATGATCGATCTTCCTACGATTCCGGCCGACTCCGACTGTTTCTATATGGCAAATATCTGCAGGCTTACCGCAGATGCAACATTTACGGGCCATTACACATTTGTAGAAGTAATACTCCTGATTCTGAGGAGCTATTTCATACCCTTCTCTGAATGGGATATCATTTTCGAAAATGAAGTCTAAGATGAGTTCCGCAAGCGTCGCTATTTCATCCACTGAGTTTTCAGATTCATTAGATAAACTAATGTTCTTACCTGTGAAGTATCTGAATTGCCAATAGAACACATCTTTAAGGCTTTCCAACGGTTCTCCAGTATAAATGTATATATCCTGCATTAGAGCGAATACAAAGCGTCTCTGCTGCGAAGTAAAGCCTCGTGGATCTTTGATGAAAAGCTCCGCCTGTCTCTCGCCATCAAATCCGTTGAAAATCGTCTTCAATCTTTCGATGTTCAGTTCTTCTTTGAGTTCTAAAATAATTTTTCTTCCAGAAATATTTGTTATTTTTGCAAGATAAGCAAGATTATTCATTTAGATCACTCTTTTACAGGTGGCTTGTTTTTATCGAACAGCTCTTCTTGTTGAACTTCTTCTACCTTTGATGGTTCGCTTACTTCAGGTTCATTAATCTTTTCGAGAATCCCCTTTAGATTTTTAAGACTCTTGATTGGTAAATCATCAATTTTTTTCCCGGTCACTTTCCCCATCATTTCGTCAAATAAAGCCTTTTTAGCCGTTGATTCCTCAGACATGCCAATAATATCCATCACTAACTCACGCCGCTGTTTTTCAAGGTCAATGCCTTGATCTGACCAATCAAAAATTTTTCGGCCTGTATCCAATGACACGTTAAACGGAAGATCAAACATATTAGAATTATCTTTCGTTGCTTCGGCAATATGGTCTTGATCCATCCTCAATGCGATAGCAAATTCATATTCTAGGGCATCTTTTTGGTCAGGCTTAAGCCCCATTTTCACTATCTTAGTTTTTCCTTTTTCATCTTTATCGAAATCATAGGCTTGTTTACTTCGAGACGTCGCAACTACATAAACGGAGTTGCCAGTCACTAGTTTAAGAAATTCTTTTTCCAATGGTTTTACTTTCGCCCAAGCTTGCATATTTTTACTTGAATTACCTTTGGTAAAACTTTCTACTTGTTCCAAAATCCCGCCTTCACCGCTCCAAGCGTGAGAAATTGAATCAATTATCACTACTTCGATGCCTTCAGCTTTCATTAACCGAAATGCCTGAATATAATTATTCACTGTGTATGGAGGCTCAAAGTCTAGGTGTAAGAATTCTCCAATGTATACACCCGCCACTGTAGACCCTGCATACAAAAGCGCTCTCTTATGTTCTGTGTCAATAACCCCGATTTTCAACCACTGTTCCTCGTCTGATAAATCGGGATACATTTTTTCAACGATTCCTTTAGCAATTAAAAGAGCTGATACTGTTTTTCCGCTACCGCTTGCTCCAGTAATCATAATGGGAACTTTTAGCTTTTCTCGCTTCGCCTTTTTTACTTCCATATTATTTTTCCACCTTTACTGATAATTTTTCGCCTTGTGGAATGACCTTAACCGCTTCGACTACTTCACCATCACTATTTACAATTCTTCCGCCTTCAATAACCGATACAGATTTCTTAAATGCTGCTTTATCAACTTCTTCTTTGATTCTCACGTACTCGGTCATCCCTAGTTTTTTCAACTCTGCAACAGCCTCTGAAGAGTATTCCCATTTATCAGGAACCTTTCTTGTCCCAACTGTTCCATGTGGCGTTTTGATTCGAGCTTTAGGATCATCTTTCCGTAATTTATTTAAGTAGTCACTTAGTTTCATTTCAAAAAAGCTGATTCTGTCATTATTACTTTCTGTTTCTTTTGTCTCCCAACTCACGATTCTTTCTCGTTCCAAATCAGCGAACTTCTCAATTTCATCATTTTGACTTTGAAGAGCTGAAATTTTTCTTAGTGCCCAATCTGCGCCACCGATATCATCGATGGTCCATCCTTCTACCGAAGTTTGCTCCAAATCTTCTAATTCATATTTTTCTAAGGTGTTCATCATCCTTACCCTCCAATTTCATTCCACAAATCGAACAAAACTTATGATCCTCTTTGATACGTTCATTTCCACATTTTGGGCATTCTCTACTCACGATCTAACACCCCTTCTAATTTCTTTTGAAGGTATTCTCTGCCTTCAATAGCAAAGCTGTAATCCTGGTACTCAATACCAACGTCATCAATCAATTCAACATAATTATCGATTGTTACGTATTTTGCGAACGTAATCGTGGTTAAGCGGCCTTTGCTAATCTTTCGTTTCTTAAAGACTACTTTCATTACCAAATCATCGGGTAATACTTGTGAACCGAAATCATCCAAGTTATAGTCATAATCAACTTCTGAAGCCTCCGCACTCCTTGGATTGATATTCGTGAATACTCGGTTATCAGGATCTGATATTGCTACATCTCGATTAAACATGATATAATCCTCCTATAATGTTATTCCAATGGGGACTTACTTTTGCTTGCCGGCTAGTAAGTCTCTTTTTTTGTTCTTTCTTCATATTCTTTCTCGTCGTAAATCATAGTAGTTGGGATTAAAACGCTAGCTGCTGCTATGCAAATGATCATTACTAAAACTTTTAACGATTGGATCGAGCTGAGTTTCAGCATCAGTACTAGTCCGGCAACAAAGGCTATTCCAAATCCACGAATAATTTTTATTTTCTTCATGCTTGCGCCTCCTACTGGCCCAACTCGTTCACTTTCTGTTGGCTCAAATTTGCCAACTCAGCCATGCGTACGTCTTTTTGTGCTGAATCATTTTGAGCATTAGATAGTTCATTACGCAGCTTATCCGCCTCTTGCTGTTTCTGCGTGACTTCCTGTTGCTTAGACTCGACTTCACGTTGTTTGGCTTCGATTTCAGACTGCTTCGCATTGACCTCGTTTTGTTTGTTTGCCAATTGCTGTTTCAGGATGTCTAGTTGATCTTGAAGGTTCTTTTGTTGCCCAGTCGTTTGATCAAGTTTGCTTTGAACGTCTGCAGCCTTCTGCTTGTTCTGCGTAGCAATGTTAGCTAGTTTGTAGATGTTCTGTTCTACAGTCGTTGCATTATCGAAGAACCCAGCGCCTGCGGCGAATCCTACAGTTGATCCTAGTAACAATGCAGCGGTAACTCCTAGTGCGATTTTTTTATTTTTCATGTGGTACTTCCTTTCTTATAAAAAAGCGATTTTATTATTTGTGTGGTGCTATAATTATTTTGGAAAGTGAGGTGAAAATTTATGGCGTATAGTGAATACATTGCCAACACGATTCTTAATTCTTTCAATGTCGATCACGAGAACAATGGCAAAAGATTTGGCGTATCTTTTGATTCTCGATTACAAAAAGAACAAGACGTGATTGATACTGTCAACAAGCTTGTTGATGAGGATAAAATCGTCGCTTCTGTTAGTAAGCAAGGGACTTCATTTGTCGTTTTCAACGATAGGGGTTAACATTTTATAATTACGTGGAATTAGCAGCTCCTCTAAAACTGTTAATTCTGCGTATTTGTTTTGCCCTTCTTCATCACATATAAATTTCACATCTTTTACATAATCTGTTATGTCCTCGGCATTCCACCAAACGAATAATTTATTAAACTGCCATGCAATTTGAAATTCTGCTAAATCCAAATCAACTTGAATCTTCACCCAATTCATTTTTCTTCTACTAAAGAATAGTCTTCCTTTTTTTACTTCCTTTTCATTCATTCTGTTACCTCCTTTACACATTCAAATAATTTGGAACTGTAACTAAAACTTTGAGGATTTCTGCGATCGCTTGGATTTCCTCTTTTTCGTAGCTCTTAGCCAAGCGAGTATACGTTGCAGCGGCTGTTAAAACTAATTGTTGCTCGTGACCTGAAAAGGTAGATTTATACATTTCTAATAGTTCTTTTTCCTTTAACTCCTGCTTACTTAGTGGGAGTTTTTTCGTTTTGTATACAAAGTTTGCGTTGATTAATGTTTCACCGTCTTCTTCATACGGCCCGCCACTCCATTCAACAGGAATGATATTTTGGTCATTAAGTAATTCTTCTAATTTTTCATAAAATGTTTGATTCATGCTATTCCCTCCTAAAATTCGTTGTCCCATACTCCGTACTTAACCGCGAACTCTTTGACAATCGCTAGGTAAATCTCTAGTAAACGCTTATCTTCAGCTATTACATCCAATTTACTCAACTTGTCGCGCTTGGATTTTGAAACACCTTCATCAGCCATTCGACGTCGCTTGTTCGTAACACGTGTCTTCAGTGACGATCCCGCTCTGCGGTCTAGTTCTTGGTAAATATCCGCTTGGACTTCCCGGTAAGCTTCATAGCCACCTTGTGCCTTAGCCATCTTACTGATAAGTGTGCGTGAATCTTTCCGCCAATCTGTCGAGTTAAGAGCAACAATTTCAGTAATGTTATCTACTTTGTTTTCGATACGCTTCGTTTCTTGTTCTTGTTTCGCCAACGACTGCACGACACTATTCATAAATTGAAGCTCAGGGCTTAAGTTTGATGTGTCTAGTTGTTCTTTGATGTGATTCTCCATTTGGTTGAAGCGATTCACATATTTTGCAGTGAATTGAACGCCTTTAGGACCTGTCAGTTTGTTTGAGACCATTTCACAACCTTGTTTAGTTAACAAGTAGTTCGGTCGTTCTTGATTATTCGAATCTTTGTATGTTGAATCAATGAAGAAATCGCCCGAGGGAATTTCCCCTTCGGCTAAATAACCAATGTAAGTTCGTATAGTTTTCATCAATTCGCCATTTGTCGTACCGATCATTTCTGCTACTTCATTACTTGTTAATGTTTGTGTTAACTGATTCATTTTGTTGCCTCCTTCTTATTTTTTAGTAATCAGGCAAATCATTAAATAGACGATTTAGAAATGGCCGAATCTTTTCAGCATCAAAAATCCATTTGCCATCTGTATCTCTTTTTGCCAATTTGTTGTTTCTTACATATGGATCATAAACAATGTAATCCATTATCCACGCTCTCTTACGACGTGTGATTTTTTCCATATCAGCGATTGTCAACCATTCAGGTTTTAAATATTTATCAAAAAGTTCATTTAAATACTCTCGAGCATATTTTTCCATGTACCTATCATCAACTTGAACGTTGACTGTGAGTGGCAGTTCAGGCTGCTTTATCATATGATTACCTCCTAACTAGGTTGTTTGTTTTGCATTTTTACGGTATAACCGTAATCAACAGGTAAAAAAATAATGTCATCGTATGAGACACCAGTTTTTTTCGTGATTTTCTCTATAATCGGAACATTTGGAAATGTTTCATAATTCTCATAATTTGACCAGGTTTCTTTCGATACGCCAATAAGTTCAGACATCTCTCTCTGAGTTAAGCCCATATTTGTTCTCAATGCTTTTAAAGTAACTCTCATAAGTTGTACCTCCCTTCTGTATACGAGTATAATACTACGGTTAAACCGTATTGCCAAACGGATAAACCGTATTTTTTTAAACTAATTTTGAAAATAACTATTTACTTTTTTACGGTTTTAACGTAAAATGTTGCTATAAAGTAGAAGGGAGATTTAAAAAATGAGTGGATTAGGGAACAAAGAAATCATGGCAAAAAATATCAACAAGTACATGCGAAAGTTTGACGTTGATAGAAAAAAGCTCTCTTCAGATTTGGGCATAAGCTATACAACTGTAACCGATTGGATAAAAGGCAAGACGTATCCTAGAATTGACAAAATTGAAATGTTGGCAAACTATTTTGGTGTCTCAAAATCAGATCTAGTCGAAGATTCTATTTCTTCTATAGAGACCATTTACAATCAACTAATTCCAGATCGACAATCCAAAGTCTATAACTTCGCTCAACATCAACTAAACGAACAGATACGACTTCAAACAAATAATAAAGTTGTGGTTATGATGCCTACACGTTCTACTACTGTTGAAATAGCCGGTAAACTTTCTGCTGGTGGAGGAACATACAATGATAAAAATTGTGTAGAGACAGTTGAAGTCGGAAGTACACCTTCTCATTATGACCTGGCTTTCCAAGTAGCAGGCGACAGCATGTACCCTACCTTTGAAGATGGCGAAATAGTTTTCGTGAAAGAAACTAACGATGTGTTTAACGGACAAATCGGGGCTGTTGAAATTAATGGTGAAGCCTTCATAAAGAAAATGTATCTTGAGGGTAATAGGTTGAGATTAGTTTCATTAAATACAGATGTCAATAAAGATGGGAATCGTTTGTATCCCGATTTTTATTCTGACGAATTAGACGACCTATATATTATTGGGCGCGTGATTATATAAAAAATACCCCAGTCGAAGTTGCAGCTTCGGCTAGGGTAAGGTTGTTTGCAAATATATTATATCAGAAATGGGGAATTAAGAATGGTAAAAAAAGTAATGGGTACAGACGGAAAAATGTATAAAGTAAAAAAACCGTTTTACAAGAGAGTTTGGTTTTGGGTTCTGGCATTAATTATTATTTTGATTATCGGTGGTTCACTAGGCGGAGAATCAAATGATAAAAAGGCCAGTGATAATGGTGGAAAAAAAGTGGAAAGCACCACCAAATCTTCCGAAAAAGAAAAAGCAACTACTTTTTACAATGTTGGAGATACTGTTAAAGTTGGAGATGCAACTTATACTTTAAATAGTGTTGAATTAACCGATGAAAGAAATCAATTTGAAGAAAAGGAACCTGCACAAGTTGTCAAAATCACCTATACAGTTAAAAATGATGGAACTGAAGATATTCCCGTGGGTACCGATGTTGAAGTTTACGGATCTGATGATAAAAAAGCCGAAACATACGCAAACGAAAATACTATGGGATCCGTTGCTTCAGGAAAACAGATGGATGTAACAGCCCATTTTGCTTTAAATCAGCCAGGAGAAATTGAGATTCATTTTGCCCCATTAATATCATTTGAAAAAGCTGCAAAATTTAAAGCAACAGTTTAAAGATCAGCCCTAGGGCTTTTCTTTTCTAAGTAAAAAGAACATACATTCGAAAGGAGATTGACAACAATGCAACATCAAGAGTTTAAAGAATGGCTTGAACAAAACACTCGAGGTTACGAAATCTTTATTACTAAAGCTATGGAGTCAAGGAAGGAGAAAAATAAAAAGAGGAATGGCAAGACAAAGAAATGGACTGACAGACAGATGAAACGCCAAGTAGAGGGCATGTGGAATGACGTCGTTAAAAACGCTTATGAGCAGATTAAATCCCATAAAGGTGTTCCTAGATTTAATGGTTATCAGATATGGCTTGATTTTCTAGCGGAAATTAATTTTGTAGAAGGATTCGACGATTCTATGGCAGAACTTGAAATCCCGTAAGGAAGGAGTAATTTAGATGGCAAGTATAAAGCAACAACCAAATGGAAAGTGGCGCTACCGTATTCGATACAAAGATAATGGCAAATATCGGGAGGCTTCTAAGAGTGGTTTTAGAACTAAAAAAGATGCACAAACTGCAGCGAATGAACTTGAATCCAAAATTTCTGGCGGATTAAGTATTTGTGACAGCAATATGCTTCTAAGAGATTACTTAAAAATATGGCTAGAACTTAAGAAAAAACAAGTAAAACAATCTACTTTGCTTAAAATTAATCGATCTTTTCGACTTTATGTATTACCAAGATTTGGACTTACTAAAATTTCAGATATAAAAAGGCTGGATTGTGTTCAATGGATTAATGCAATGTGCGAGAAGCTTAACATTGATTCAGTTAAATCATATGTAGCACCCCTAAACAATGCTTTAGAGGATGCGGTAAATGAATATAAGATTATTGATGTTAATCCTATGAAAAATATTAAGTACCCACGCTCCAATAAAAGAAAGAACGTCGTTAAATTTTTTGAACTGGATGAACTAAAAAAACTCCTAAATGTTTCAGAGAAACAAAAAGAAAACTTTTATCACTCTAATTATCAATATTTTGTTCTAACAACACTATTAGCTAGAACGGGTTTAAGACTTGGTGAGGCTCTTGCTTTAAATTGGAATGATATAAATAAAAATAGTTTGTCAGTGTCAAAAACTTTATATCGAGAGAACGGTCAAGATTTTATTACCTCACCTAAAACAGAATCAAGTTATCGTGTTATCGCCTTAGATAATAAGACAGTTGATTTACTAAAATCACTGAAAATCGCAAAAAAGAAATTTAGCCTTAGTAATAAAAATTATTTATTGAATAAGGATTTAGTTTTTTCTGACTATACAGGATCACCTTTAAAACAATCAAGTTATCGTACCTACTTTTATAAGATATGCAAACTAGCTAATGTATCAATTCTGTCTCCTCATTCATTAAGACATTCCCACGCGGTGCATCTTTTAGAAAGTGGAGCAAACATGAAATATGTTTCCGAACGATTAGGTCATGCAACTATAAATATGACTGCCAATGTTTATTTACATGTTTCAAAAAAAATAGAACGAGATGCAATTTCGATGTACGAAAACTATTTTTAAAAATTTGTGGCAAGTTTGTGGCAAGTTCATCTTCCAGCACATAAAAAACATTGATATAAAAGCAATTATTAATACATACGCCATTTGGTTGATGAACCGCTGTAAACCTTTTACAGCATACGGTTTTTCAGAATGTAAGTCAACTCCGAAACTGCATAAGGATAGTTTATCAAAATTGAATTTTTTAAGCTTCTGATGATACAATTACTTTGCAGACCTGCTTTGTTTGAAAGAAAGGTGATTCGTCATGCTAGGAATTGATAGTGAATTAGAAACGCTGTACACAAAAGCTCAACAAGATGGCGTTGCAGTCATCAAGGATCGTTGGACTCCTGGAAACTACGGGTGCTGCAGTACGCGGGCTCCGTTAGTCGAAAAATATAAAATTGAACATATCGGCAACACGATGCAGTTTCATATTTGGGGGAAATTAGCAGTAACGGTTGATCTGAAAAATCAGACTTCTATTGTGAATGAAAACTATCCCGCTTCAAATTATGATAAAAGAATTATCGATTGGTTCAGTCAGAGAGCAAAAAAATAATTGACTATTCCCTATAATCCTATACCTTCACTTGAATGAGGGTATTTTTGATTTTAACAGCATGATTCATGAAAAATGATTCAATTTTCTACAGTTCACTCCGTTACTCTGTTATAATCATTTTTTGAAAGGATCGAGGACATGAATTTTCATTATCATATTTTAATCAATCCCGCAGCCGGCAGCGGCAACGCGGCAAAAACAGCAGAAAAAATCATCCAGCTATTAGATGACGGCAACTATACATACACCCCTTATTACACTGAAGAACCCGGCGACGAACGAGAAATTGTTGGACGGCTGGTCGAATTATTAAGTCCTTGGTCAGAAACCTGCGAAAAGGATCATGTTGATAATTCTTTCCATCTACTCGTGGTCATTGGCGGTGACGGAACCTTGCATCAGGTCGTTAATCAATTTTTTGCGTTGGATCGGCAGTTTCCTGTCAGCTATATTCCCGCTGGGTCAGGAAATGACTTCGCCCGCGGCATCGGCCTGTCTCGTGAGCCGGAAAAAGCCTTTGAGCAAATTACATCGGCACTAAAACCGCAGGCGATCAATGTTTTTCACTATGAAGAAAAAATTCGGGAAGAGCAAGGAGTCATTTTGAACAATGTCGGAATTGGTTTGGATGCCTTGATTGTGGCAACGACGAATGCATCCACGTCAAAAAAAGTGTTGAATAAATATCATCTAGGCTCAGCTTCCTACGCATTGTATCTGGTTAAAGCCATTTTCACTCAAAAGACTTTTCCTATTCTAGTTGAACTGAATGGTCAGTCGCTAAGCTTTGAACGGACTTTTCTATGCACGACGACAAACATTCCATACTTTGGCGGCGGTGTAGCGATTGCACCGATGGCTGATCCGAAAAAAGAGACGATTGATCTTGTTGTCGTAGAAAAACCGAATCTGCCAGCAATTTTGCGTTTCTTATTCCAACTTGTTCGCAAGAAACACACGCAAAACAAGCACTATAAGCATTACACCAGCAGTCGAATTCGAATCGTTTCAGTCGTTCCGCAGCATGGACAAGCAGACGGCGAAAATATGGGAGAACGCTCCTTTGATCTGAACTTCACTACTGCAACACAATATATCTGGTATGCAGATAAAAGGACTGAAAAATAAATCCGCGGATTTATTTTTCAGTCCTTTTTTACATAAACATTGCTGGAGTCACATTTTCCATCCCGATCATCGGATCAATGGTTTGTGCAGTAATTAATTTCGGAGTCAAAATAGTTGGTTCATTGACTTTCGGCTTTTGCTTTTCTTCAACCGCTTTGAATGGCTCTTGCTTCGGTTGAGTAGGAGCAACTTCCGTCCCCTTCATGATTCGTTCAATCAAGGTTGTTTTCCGCACAGCGGATTCGCGATTGACACAAACTTGAAAGGCTTCTTCTTCACCTAGCAAAATCAATAAATCCTTGCTTCGTGTAACTGCCGTATACAAAAGATTCCGCTGCAGCATGCGTGAATATTGTTTGACCATTGGCAAAAGCACCATTTTAAATTCACTACCCTGCGCCTTATGAATCGAACAACAGTAGGATAGTTTAATCTTATTCCATTCTGAGCGCTTATAGCTGACTTCATTATTGTCGAATTGGATCACCAACTCATCAACTTTATCTTCTGACTCTTTTGCCGGAATAATCCCAGCAACGATTCCCACATCTCCATTAAAAACATTCAGTTCTGGATTATTGACCAGCTGCAACACTTTATCTCCAATACGATAAACCACATCGTTCCACTGAACTTCCTTTTTGCGTCCATCGTTGGGATTAAATATTTCCTGCATCATCTTGTTGATCGCATCGATTCCTGCCGGTCCGCGGTACATAGGAGCCAAGACTTGCACATCCTGCGCAGTATAGCCTTTTTTCTTCGCCCGTTCGACAATCTGCTTCACGACCTCTTCCATTTGAAAAGCATGACAGCCAATAAAGGAACGATCCTTTTGATTCTTTTTAAAGTCCTGCGGCAATTTGCCTTCCTTGATCTCATGTGCCAACGGAATGATAGACGAGCCATTGCCTTGACGGTAGATATCTGTCAGCTCCATCTTTGGAATATCCTCAATCTGCAGCAAATCATGGAAAACTTGCCCAGGCCCCACCGAAGGTAATTGATCTTTATCTCCTACAAAAATGACCTGCATATTATCAGGAATCGACTTTAGCAAGGTATTCGCTAACCAAGTATCCACCATCGACATCTCATCAACAATCAACAGTCCGCCATCCAATTCTTTCGCTTCAATATCAGGAGTGTCATCATGACCGTTTAGTCCTAACAAACGATGGATCGTACTTGCGGGCAATCCGGTTGTTTCATTCATTCGTTTAGCCGCCCGCCCAGTTGGTGCCGCCAATAAAATAGGAAAGACTGCTTGGGTATAATCTTTGGGATCAAGCGATAGATCATTGAGCTCAGCAAATAACTTCACAATACCGTTAATAACCGTCGTCTTCCCTGTTCCCGGACCACCAGTCAAAATGAATAATGGTGAACGAATGGCTCCTTTAATCGCCTCGTCTTGCGAATCGCCATAAGTGATTTTCAACTGCTTCTCAATAATTCGTAGTTTCTTGTCGATCGCCTGTTGCGGATAGTTGATCTCCTTCTTGCGAGCTAACAAACGTTCAATCGAAGAAGCGATGCCCCATTCACTATAGAATAATGTATTCTCATAAATTTTCGTAGCTTCTTGCTGAATCTTTTCCTCTTCCACGAGTTGAATAATCATACTGGCGATTTGATCAGGGGCGATTTCGACTGGCCGGGTTGTTTCCAAAAGCTGCAAAACTTCTGTTAATAATTGCTGAGCCTCAACATAAGTATCACCGCTTTGATTCGCATCCTCATTTACTTGATGAAAAATCGCTGCCCGAATTCGTTGCGGACTATCCGCTGCGATACCAAGCTGTTCCGCTAAGTTATCCGCCTTTTTAAATCCGATTCCTTCAATGTCTTCAACCAATTGATAAGGATTTTCCGCAATTACTTCCAAGGCTTCATTTCGATAGGTTTGAAAGATTGCAAAAGAGAGCTGGCTTCCAAAACCATAGCGGCTCAAACCAACGATGATTTGCTCCATACCATGATTTTGCCGAATCATCTCTACAATGACTTTCTGCTTCTTTGCATTTAGATTAGGGATCTTGGCTAACACCGCCGGATTTTCCATAATCTCGTCGATCGCCTTTTCCCCTAACACATCAATGATCTTCTCGGCCGTCTTTTTTCCGATTCCAGGAAACTTCTCACTAGAAAGATAATTGATCAGTCCATTAGCAGAGGTCGGATGGGCTTGTTCATAGCTTTCAACTAGAAATTGCTTACCGTAACGAGGATGGTCTACAAAATGCCCAAAGAAACGATAATCTTCATCTTCTTGCATATCGCCAAAACTGCCGGTAACGACAATTTCTTGTTCTAGAAAATCGCTATTGGTGTCGCTAACCTTAATCAACAAAACTTTGTAAAAATTGCTGGGATTTTGAAAAAAGATTACTTTCAATGTCCCCACGATGTATAACTGCTCCTCCGACATTTTGCCCCTCCTTTCTATAGCTCAGAAATGATTTCTTTTAAAGCAAAGAATCCGGTTTCGAGCCCGTTCCTTCTAAAAAGCTGACATCATTCCACTGGATCATGCGATATGGCGGTTGCGTACTATCCGCTTCTAATATCGTCAAACTGTTATTAAATAGACCACCCATGTCGCGTAATTCAGCCAATGATTTTCCAGTTAACGCTTGAATCGCGGCTGTCAATGCGGCACCATGTCCAACAAAAAGAAGCGGTCCTTCTTCGGCTTCAGACACTGCTTTTTCTACTAAATCATTGGTTCGCTTCAACATGCCTTCTATTTTCTCTCCATCAAAGGGGGCTGGATCGTATAGCTCGAGATGATGGCGTAAATTTACCATATCTTTTGGATAGCGTTCTTCAATCACCGGAATTAATTGTCCTTCCAAGGTTCCCAGACCAAGCTCCCGTAAATCCTCCGAACGAACGATGTCCGTTGGCTGCGCTAACTGTTTATTAATACCTTCTGCTGTCAAATACGCCCGTTTTAATGTGCTCGTATAAATTTTTTCAAAAGGAATATCTTTTAGTTCGTTTCCTAATGCTTTGATTGCTTCCAAACTTTCCGGCAATAACGGCGAGTCCCCCATCATACCTTGGAAACGTTTCTCCTGATTCCAACGGGTTTTCCCGTGACGAGTAAAATAAAGTTTCATCTAAATCCCTTTCCTAATCCGTTTTATCTAATCTAACTTATCGTGTTCATAATGATGCGTCAATTCCAAATTCGGAAAGTTTTGCTGACGCAATGCTTCATAAACAACTAAAGCGACTGTGTTGGAAAGATTCAAGGAACGAACGTGTTCATCATTCATTGGGATGCGCAAACATTTATCCGCATTTTCCCGCATAAATTCTTCCGGTAAACCCGTTGTTTCTTTTCCAAACATAAAGAAATGATCGTCGCTAGTATAGTCGATCTCAGAGTAGCTGGCATTGGCAAATTTTGTGATCAAATGGAGTGGTCTTTGATCAAGATAATCTAAAAATGCCGCTAAATCTTTATGATAAGTAATATTCACATCATTCCAGTAATCAAGCCCTGCTCGTTTCAAATGCTTATCATCGGTAGAAAAGCCCAAAGGCTCAATCAAGTGCAATGGTGAATTCGTTGCCGCACAAGTTCGTGCGATGTTTCCGGTATTCGCAGGAATCTGCGGTTCAAATAGTACGATATGGTTTGTCATGATAATATCCCTCGTTCTTAAATAAGTATTTATAACTGTAAAATAGCTTTATTTTTATATTACTATAAGATATCTACCCATAGTATAATCCGCGATTTACGTGATAGAAAATCAATTATAGGTTCACACTTTATGTGCACTAAAAACATAGAGTGAAATTCGCAAAAAAAAAACGTACCAACTCGGTGTCTAGCACGGCGAGTCGCTACGTTAGTGAAGCACTTTTCACTAACTTTTATCAGAACAGGAACCTGATAAAAACCAATGAAAAACAACTTGTTTGTACTATAACATCACGAAGTCACAAATGCAACCTTCTATTTTCAGTAATTCAAATGAAAGCGATTACTCTAATGTCCTTTTAATATTTCGATATCAACGGTTATTTTTTTCAAGGGATTCTGCTTCAAATGCGCTTTTACATCCGCTGGAACCTGCCATTCCAATGGCGACATTTCTAAAAGATCTAAGCGGTTTTCTTCTGGTATTTCAAACTCGTAAGTGATACGTTCACGATGATCGATTTGGAGTTCCTCTGTGAAACGCTGAATAACCGCCTCATTTGAATAAGCTTCTCCATCCGGGTGATAAATGGCGCGCAATTCTTGCAAATAACCTGTTTGAGGTACTACCTTTAACACACAACCATCGGATTTTAGTACTCGTTTAAACTCCCGGTAGTGTGAAGGGGAGAAAATATTCAGAATCGTATCAAAAGAGGCGTCAGCAAATGGCAAATTCGTCAGATCAGCCACACACCAAAATGCCTCGATTGGTTGATTGCTAGCTAGATAGATTCCTTCTTTGGCAATATCAAAACCAATATTGGTTGGATTCTCTTTCACCTGATTGATTTGCTGCAAGAAACTGCCTTCGCCGCAACCAACATCCAAAACGTTGCCGCTTTGCATCAATTGAACGATTTTTTCAATCACAGGTTGATACATTCCTGAACGAATCATTCGACCTCGCGGTGCGAACATTTCATTATCGTATTCTGTTTTGATTTGATGATCCAAAAAGTAAAGCGTGCCCTTTTTCGCTAAATCAAAGCGATGTCCATTCACGCAGATTAAACTTTTATCCTGTTGACTCATTTCAAGGCGGCATTTAGGGCAACGAAACAACTCCTGCTGTTCGGCCAGAAATAACGCACTTCGATCAATTTTTTTAAGCATCTTTTCACTTCCTTTTTGCCATCCTATCATAGCATAGTTCTTCTATTCCTACTATCGCTGAGATATGCTAAACTATACGCGAGATGTCGAATCACTTGGACGAGCTTTGTTAGATTTAGTGCGCTCGTGATTAGCATCTTAACTTTGATTATTTCGAAATATTTGAACAAAACTGGAGGACATAATCTTGATTAAGGAATTTTGCGCAGAGAACTATACAGATATTCCCAAAGCTATCCAAGCTGGTGCAGGACGCATCGAACTATGCGACAACTTAGCGGTCGGTGGTACTACTCCAAGCATCGGAGTCATCGAAGAAGCATTAGCTTATGCAAGTGAAAAACACGTTCCGATTATGACGATGATTCGTCCGCGCGGCGGAAATTTTGTCTACAACGATATTGAATTAAAAATCATGGAGAATGATTTGATTCATGCTAAAAATGCTGGTACTGACGGTGTGGTTTTTGGCTGTTTAACAGAAGAAAACGAAGTCGATGAAGAAGCATTGGAAATGCTAGTCGGAAACAGCGCAGGCCTACTAACGACATTCCATATGGCCTTCGATGAACTTTCTAAAGAAGAGCAATTCAAGACCATCGATTGGTTTGCACGGTTGGGCATCGACCGGATTTTAACTCATGGCGGTCCATTATCTACTACCATCGAAGAAAATCTGCCACATCTAAAAGAATTAGTCGATTACGCAGCCGGACGAATTATTATTTTACCCGGCGGCGGTATCAACTCAGACAACGCTGAAAGAATTGCCTCAACACTAGGCGTAAACGAACTACATGGAACAAAGATCGTAACAATTTAAAAGGGAAGTGACTCGTTGGAGTCACTTCCCTTTTTTATGTTCTTTAATAAATTTTTCTATACGGATCAGCCACCGATTTTGCTTGAAACGTAATCGCACTGGATAACGACCTGATAAATAATCCTTGATCTGACGATTTCGATCAGGGAAAATATTCAACGGCAAATTACGAATATCAAAGAAATTGAAGGCCACATAATCATGTGATTCCATCTTACTTTGCGAAATCGTTTCCTGTACCTTATAGACATATGTGATATCTTCGCGATACTCTTTCGTATAAATTCCGATTAGATCCTCAACTGTATTATCAAAAGAAAGCTGCTCCTTAACTAGGCGCTGCATCCCTTCGCGTTCGTTCTCATTCGGCAAAAGTTCGCCTCCAGGCAAATCCCAAACAGGCATCCCCTGACGACGGACCAATAGGATCAATCCGTTACGAATAACAATGGCATAAGCTTTTTTCAAAATTTTCTCACTACTTTCAGCATATGTCTTTTTAATCATCGATCAATGACCGATAAATCGTTCCATAAATAGACTCGCAATATTGAAATAAATCAACACACTGGTCAAATCACTCAAGGTGGTAATAAATGGCCCGCTGGCAACAGCCGGATCAAACCCCAATCGTTCCATAATCATCGGAATCCAACTGCCCGCTAACGTTGCCACGGTAATGGCCGCCATCATTGCAGTTCCGATTACAAACCCCAAAATAAAATTATGTTTCCAAAAACCAACGATAATAAAAATCGTTATCCCTGTTACTAAGCCCGTCACTAAACCGGTCAAAATCTCACCGACCACTAGCTTTCCAAAATTCTTTTCGTTGTCATCCGAAATCGCTAAACGTCGCACAGCGACCGCTAACGACTGGGTTCCCGCATTTCCAGCAGTCCCTGTGATCAATGAGATGAAAACAGCTAAGATACTTGCTTTACTAACCAACGCTTCATAATGATTGATCAAGGTTGCGGTTGTCATACCAAGAAATAATAAAGTAATCAGCCAAGGCAGTCGTCTCGAAGCCGCTTTGACGGGGTTCTCATCAACTTCCTCAACATTGACCCCTGCCAAACCAGAGTAGTCACTCGCCGCTTCGTCATCGATTACATCAATGATATCATCGACCGTCACAATCCCCAACAAATGATCCTCGTAATCAGTTACCGGCAAAGCGAGGAAATCATAATCACGAAATGTCTGCGCCACATCTTCCTGATCATCACCAACGTGAACAGAAATCGTCCGTTCGCTCATGACATCAGAGACCATCGTATCGTCCTCATTAATAATCAAATCACGCAACGAAATAACGCCAACTAATTGATTGTCATCATTCACTACATAAGTATAATAGATTGTTTCGGCAATTTGAGCTTCTTTTTTTAGCACATACATCGCCGAGCGAACTGTTTGATTCGCCACGATTGAAACATATTCCGTCGTCATCAAAGAGCCGGCAGTATCATCTTCATAATGAAGCAGCTCACGAATTTCATTGGCATGTTCCGAGTCCATTAAACTCAAATACTTTGCCACAGGCTTCTTATCTAACTCATTCAGTAAATCGACCGCGTTATCGGTATACATTTCAGACAACATATCGGCGGCATACTGCGGGCGCATCTCGCTCAGATATTCATCGACATGTTCATCGTCTTCTTCAATAACGTCAAACATATCCGCCAATTCCTTTGGTGATAAATAAGAATACATGAGTTGGCGTTTTTCTTCATTCAAAGATTGATAAAATTGCCCCTGATCATAAAAATGCATATCCAAGAAATCATCACGAAATGCCTGCAGATCATTCTGATCCAGTTCCTCCCGTAATTGTTGGAAATGTATTTCTAGCTCTTCTTGGTTTTCATCCATCAATCTCACCTACCTCATAGTTTATGTATTAAATTTTCCAATAGAAAATTTAGTCTGATCTTCAGCACGGATATCATTCTGCTTTACTCATTATTTGTTTTTCCCTATAAAAATCCATTAAATACTTGAATTCAATTGAACAACTGGGAATAGCAGAACTGACAACCTACCTCATAGTTTATGTATTAAATTTTCTAATAGAAAATTTAGTCTGATCTTCAGCACGGATATCATTCTGCTTGATTCTTCGGTTACTTTTTCTAAATAAGTTCTGCTATTTTCGCCATGTCGTTTGCTAATGGCAATTCAAAGGACATGCGTTCCTCTCTGAAGGGGTGAGGAAATGATAAGGAGTAGCAGTGCAGTGCTTGCCGCTCAATTCCTAAATCCATCGCGCCTTCATAAAGATCGTCTCCTAACAACGGACAACCGATCGCAGAAAGATGCACTCGAATTTGATGGGTACGGCCAGTATGTAATTGAATATCAACTAAAGCACATGCTTGATTTCGTTTTTTTAACCAGTACTCGGTCTCCGCTTTTTGTCCGGTTTCAATTACTTGGCGTTTTACTAAAGAAGACAAATCTCGCCCAATCGGCAAAGAAATGTTTCCGTGATCTTGCAATGATTCAACTTCACCTGAAACTAAGGCCTGATATTTTTTAACAAATTGATTTTGCTGTAACCCTTGATCTAGCTTCGCATGGGCAAATCCATGCTTCGCAAACAACATTAGTCCTGAGGTATCTCGATCCAAACGTGTAACGACATGAACGACCTGATTGGCATACTCTTTGTTAACATAGTAGGCTTTGACTCTATTTGCCATTGTTCCTCGAGGGTGATATTGGGCCGGGATTGACGCGATCCCTGCTGGTTTGTTAACGATCAATAAATGTTCGTCCTCAAAGACAATTTCAATCGGAACATCATCTGCTAACAAAGTTTCATGCGGCTCCTCGTCCGGAATCACAACAGTTACAATATCATGGGCTTTTAAAGAAAACAAGACGTTTTGTTCAGTCTCATTCACTAAAATTTTTCCACCCTGAAACTTAATTTTAGCCAGTAATTTTTTTGAGATTCCTTGACGCTTTAAAAAAGTTCGCACTAAAGAACTGAAGGGTTCTTGATAAGTCCATTTAAATTCCACTAGCTTAATCCTCTCGAATAAAGGCATCCTTTACGCGATGCCAAAAATGCATGTGCCGATAAGATGCAAAATGAATCCGCTCATCGGCAATTTTATATTTTATCGATGTGATACCTTTGCGATTGATATCCAGCTGATCGATCGTAATCAGATGCTGCTCGTTGCTTTTTAGCCGTACATCGATCCACTCATGAGAACCGATAATACTTGGTGAACCTAACGTTCTGAAAACTCGATTGTTCAGCGAAGCAATTTCAGATAGCTGCATCGCATTGATGCTGGGGTGAACTACCGCTCCGCCGACACTTTTATTATAAGCGGTCGAACCGGTAGGAGTTGAAATCGCCAATCCGTCTCCTCTGAAACGCTCAAATAACTCTTCTTTAATGAAAACATCTGCCACCATTGTCCGGCTCCCTTTGCGGATCGTGGACTCATTTAAAGCTAAAAAGTGCTTTGGCTCTCCATCTGTTGTAGTTAAAACAACATCTAGAAGAGGATAGCTGACGCTTTTCCCAGGCTCATTACTCAAACTTTTGACCAGCTCGGGTAATTCATAGTCACGCCAGTCGGTATAAAAACCCAGGTGTCCCGTATGAACTCCCAAAAAACGAACCTCATCCAAACGGTGACTATATCGGTGAAAAGCAGATAAAAGCGTTCCATCGCCGCCAATCGTTATGACTAGTTCAGGATCGTGCTCTACAATCTCCAAATCATCCTTATCTGCTAATAAAACACGCAAACGTTGTAACACTCGAATCGATTTTTCTTCTTTATTATGGATGATTCCGATCCGTAGTCCCATGTTTTCCCACTTCCTTCTTTTGTTCCTTACGATTGAATAAATGTTGCGCTTCTTGAATCTCATCACGAATACTAGACATTTCTTCGTCTAATTGATACGCTGCTTCGGCTGCACGGAACAATCGTCTCTGTATATCTTCCGGAATTTGACCCTTATATTTATAATTCATTGAATGCTCGATGGTTGCCCAAAAATTCATCGATAACGTTCTGATTTGAATTTCAGCTAGAAGTTTTTTCTCTCCTTCTAACATTTGCACTGGATATTCAATCACCAAATGATAGGAACGATACCCGCTGGCTTTTCGATTCGTAATATAATCCCGCTCTTGAATAATCTTCATATCATTACGTCTCCGTAAAATTTCTACAACTAACGGAATATCTTCTACAAACTGGCACATGATGCGCATTCCGGCCATATCAGACATCTCATCTTCTAAACGATCCAATGAGATTCCCCGCAGTTCCGCCTTATTCAAGATGCTCTCTAACGGCTTGACACGCCCAGTTACAAATTCGATTGGTACATGCCCTCCACTGGTACGATACTGTTTTCGTAAGCCGCGCAGTTTTATTTTTAATTCAGCTACTGCCAATTCATAAGGAGCAAGAAATGTATCCCAGTCTCTCTCCATCACAAGTCCTCCGCTTCTTTTTCCATTCCTTACTTATCTTATCATAAACCCTCGCTAGAAAAAATTATCACATTTTTGTCTCTTAACAAATATTACAAAATACTAACATTTTCATGGAATTCGTTCTAATCGTTTGACTAGCTAGGTTATTCTATGTGAGGATGTCTTATATTAGGAATTTTCTAGAATCAGAGGTAAAATAATAGTGAGTGAAGAAATTGAAATCGAATTCAAGAGTATGTTGTCACAAATTGAATACGAAAAACTGTTACGTTACTACAATATTACGGATGATCAATTTGTAATACAGACGAATCTTTACTTTGATACGGCTGATTTCCAATTAAAACAACAAGGTATGGGCTTGAGGATTCGGCGTTTTGCTGATACAGCAGAGGCCACCTTAAAAGTTCCGCAACCGGTTGGGCTTCTAGAAGTTACTGACAAACTTACACTTACCGAGGTAGATCAGGCTTTACAAAAGAACCAGTTCACCTCTGAAGCCACGGAAATCTTAGCGCGATTACAAAGTCTGAATATTTCGTTCTCCCATCTGCACCTAATTGGGAAATTAATCACAAAACGTGCTGAGTTCACGATTCCTGAAGGAAAACTTGCGTTAGATGAAAGCTGGTACAGTGATCAGCATGACTTTGAGTTTGAACTAGAAGTCCTTGATCCTGAATATGCCGAAGCTGATTTTGAAAAACTGCTAAAAAAATTTGATTTACCTTTTCGAAAAACACAAAATAAAATTGTTCGAGCCGTAACCGCACAGCGCGAACAGGACAAAGAGATGGAGGGACTCCAGTGATTGAAATTTATTTGTTTGTTAATCCGATTGGGAAAAAGTGTTTATCCATTGAACGACGAATCATTGATTTGATCAATGAATACGACATGAAAATTCAATTACGTTTGATTCCCATCATGAATTTAAAAACAATCTCTGAATTTATGCAGCGCATTGGCGCTTCTGATAAGGATCTTCAATTGCGGACTGAATTATCACAAGAGATTCATTCTGCAGCTTTGGATGTCAAAGCTGCGCATCTTCAAGGAAAAAAACGCGGACGCGACTTTTTAGTCGAATTACAAAAAACAATCGGTGAGCAAAAACAACCTTATTCAAAAAAATTGGCCATTCAACTGTTTACTAAAGTTGGCGGCGACTTAGAAATGTTTTTAGAGGATCGGCATTCTGATTTTGTCCAAGAAGCTTTTTTAACAGATCAGCAGATCGCTCATGAGATGGAGATCACTTCCCACCCTTCAGCTGTCATTTATAATTATGGCGGAGATTGCGACGCGGGAGTCCGTATCGAAGGCTGTGACACAATCCATCATATTTTAGATACATATAATACTAAGGAATCATTAATTGCATTTTTAGAAGCACAAAGTAAAAACGCACCAATCAGACAGTCAGCACCTGACAATCATTTATCACTTATCTAAAAAAAATGTCATTGCCGTTTTGGCAATGACATTTTTATTTTTTGATTTGAATGGCATTGTCTTTCGTAAAGATATGTCCCTTCTGCTGTTTCGTTAAATAGAGATTTACTTTTTCTTGGCGCAATTTTTTGATTCCAACTTTAAATCCGTTGCCCTCATTGTCTTTGATACAATAAACACCGCCAGGAATATTTTCAAAACGAGCACGTCCTGCTTCATCCGTCACCGTCATAAACGGGATACCTTTTCTTTGAACGGGACGTTTTCCATTTTTCGTGTACATCGCAAATTCTTTTCCAGCCAGTAAATTACCTGCCTGATCCGTGCGGACAATAGTCAAATTGAATCGCCGTTTCCGCAGAAGATACGCATGGATCGCTCGATAAATACCAAAGAGTAAAATCAGGATAGAAAGTCCAACCCCTACTAAGATCAAAATTTCTTTTAGTTTCCGCGAATCATCGGCCTGTTTGATTGCCTTAGCCATTTTCTCTGTGTAAGGAACACGATGGCCTGTCACCAATAGGCGATGACTATTAATCATATAAGGCGTACAAGTCAGTAAGGTGACGATATCACGCCCAGGTTCAATGTCGATAACGGACGTGTCCGATGGTTCCACTACTTCAATTTTATCTACTTCATAGGCCAATTTTTCTTCAAATAGAGTGATCACAAAAATCTCACCCTTTTTCACTTCTTCCAAATCCGTAAAAAGTTTTTTCTCAGGCAAGCCGCTATGAGCAGAAATAACTGAGTGCGTATCGATCCCACCTGTTGGATATGATGTTCCTTGCAGCACTGTCGCTCCTTCTTGCAGCAGTTTTTCATTCGTTGTATCGAATAAAGGCAAGGTGATCTCGATAGTTGGAACACTAATAGCCCCAATCAAATGCTTACGAATGTATTCATCACTGACGATTTTGCGCTCATTGCTATTAGTGAATTGAGGAGCTTTAGGAACCAATCCATTTTTCTTCAGCTCTTCATTGCGTTTCTTCATTCGTTCTTTAGCTTTACGAACCTGTTCCTTATTTTGTTCTTTATTTTGCAGCTGAACCTCTTCCATCCGTTTTTGATCAATGAAATCGTTGACCGCGTTGATATAAAATGGATACGTCATGACTAGTATTCCCGTTAAGAAAACAAGGATCATGAAAATTTTGCTGATCATTTGTCTTTTGGCACTATTCTTAGGTGACTTTTTCACGCTAGTTCACCTTGCTTTCAATAATATAATGCTTGATCTTTTGTTTAATATTTTTATACCCTCTGCGTTTAAGAATCTTAAATTTCTGATCCTTCAATCGCCAGATTTTCCCTTTTACACTTAACCCATTCTCAGTTTCTACTCGATAGACACCGCCAGGAATCTGCGGAAACTCTATCTTCCCGTATGCATCACTGACGGTATGGACAAGCTTACCGTCAACTCGAACAACATCTCCTTTTTGTGTAAGCAGTGCACGAACACCTGGATAAGGTTCGCCATTCTCATACAGGTAGAACACAAAGTTGTAATCGCGTTTCTTCGATTGATAAAGAATAATCTTGCGCCAGACAAAGTAGCCAAAAATAACTGCGAAGAATAAGCAGCCCGCGGCTAAATAGAAGACCCGGCGACGATGACACTTTTCGGTCTCCTTAATTTTCTTCGCGGCCTCAACCGGATAGGCCACTCGATGTCCAGTCACTAGCAAACGATGACTATTCACCCCATATGGTGTGCAGGTCAGTAAGGTCACTAAGTCACGATTCAGTTCAATTTTGAGCGAATCAAAATTATCAGGTTTTACGACTTTGATTCGATCCACCTGATAAGCCAATTTTTTTCCCTCAATATGTAAGAAAAATTTGTCTTTCTTCTTTAATAGTTCTAAGTCCGTAAATAATTTCTTTTCCGGCAATCCTGTATGCCCCGTGATGACGGAATGCGTCCCTTTACCACCCACTGGGAAGGAAGTTCCCTGCAGTACCGTGGCACCTTTGTCTAATAAAAAATCATCCGTCTTGTCATAAACTGGAAGACTTACTTTTATTTTAGGTATAAAGACTGCTCCAATCATATGTTTTTCATAATATTCTTTTTTAGGACTTTTTGTTCCACGCAAAGAGGTTTCAAAAGGATCATCAAAGCTTCCGGCACCCGGAATAATTGTTTTTAATTTCTTATTTTCTTTTTCAAGCTTTTCGAGGCGCTTTTTCTTATCGGCCTCTGAACGAGCTTCCATCTTCTCTTGAACTTCTTCAAGGCGTTGCTGATCCACATAATTGTTGATCGAATCCACAACGAAGGGATACATAAAAATCAGAAAACCTGCAATAAACATGATCGCAATTGACAGCTTTAAAAATAAGTCAATTTTGTCTCTTTTATTCGGTTTACTCATTGTGAATCACCCCCTCTACTTATGCTAATTTTCGCATAATAATTCTCAAAAGAGAAACTCCAATTGTAAAAATTCTTTCAACTATTTGAATATAAAGCCTTTAGTTACGTAGGCTTTTCCGCATAAAACCAAGCATTGTATACAATTCTTAGGGATCGCTTTTTCTCCCTGCTCTGCTTCTTTGAAAATGGCCCTGAACATCAATCTTTAACAAAAATAAATATTTTCTATCCTTTTATAATCATTCATAAACTATATTTCTTCAACTTGTTTAAAAATTGCCGTAAAAAAAGCAGGAGTCTTAGACTCCTGCTTCATCATTTACTAATCCTTCAGTTCTTCAACTAATTGTTCTAATTCATCTAATCGTTGAGCAAATATCTCCATCGCGTCTTCAATGTAAGTTGGTCGTGTCATATCCACTCCAGCTTTTTTCATGACTTCGATTGGATAATCGCTGCTGCCGGATTTCAAGTAAGCCAAATATTTTTCCAATGCTTCCGGCTCGCCTTCTACTATCCGTTTCGCTAATGCGCTCGCAGCCGAAAAGCCTGTCGCATATTGATACACGTAGTAATTATAGTAGAAATGCGGAATTCTTGACCATTCATCTTTGATTTCTTCATCATTTACTATGATCGGTCCATAATATTTCGTATTCAATTCACCATAGAACTTGCTTAGGTATTCGCTAGTTAGCGGATTGCCTGCTGCATCTTCCGTATGAATAAAGTGTTCGAACTCGGCAAATTGCGTTTGACGGAAAATAGTTCCTTTGAAACCATCTAGAAAATGGTTAATGATATAAGCACGAATTTTAGGATCTTTTTCCGTTTCTAATAAATAGCTGGTCAAAAGATTTTCGTTCGTTGTTGATGCAATTTCTGCTAAGAAGATCGAATAATCCCCATAAACATACGGCTGTGTATGACGAGTGAAATAGCTGTGAACACTATGTCCCATCTCGTGCACCAGTGTATAAAGCTCGTCTAAGCGATCATGCCAATTTAATAAAATATATGGCTGTGTATCGTAAGCCCCAGAAGAGTAGGCGCCGCTGCGTTTCCCTTGATTCTCGACGACATCAATCCAGCGTTCAGCGAATGCTTGTTTTACTACTTCCAAATATTCTTCGCCTAATGGTTTCAACGCTTCAAGCGCCTTTGCCTGTGCTTCTTCGTAAGTAAATTTGATTGGCGCTTCCGCTAATAGCGGTGTGTACAAATCATACATATGCAGCTCGTTTAAGCCTAATAACTCCTTACGCAATTCTACATATCGATGCAGCAGTGGCAAGTATTGATTGACCACTAACGTCAAAGTTTCATACACGTCTTCGGGAATATGATTTCCGCTTAATGCAGCCGCACGTGCTGAAGTATAGCCGCGTACTTTTGCTTTGTAATTATGGGACTTAATATGAGTACTCAACGTTGAAGCGAAAGTATTACGGAATTGATGGTAAACAGAATACAAAGCTTTAAACGCTTTTTCACGAATATTTCGATCGGTACTCTCTAATAGTTGACCATAGACACCATGTGTTAACTGAACATCCTCGCCCGCTTCATTTTTTACTATCGGGAATTTCAAATCAGCATTGTTCATTACTGAGAATGTATCCGCCGAACTACCAAAAATCTCACTAGCTCCTGCCAGCAAAGCTTCTTGTTCCGCCGGCAAAACATGGGCTCTTTCTGAAATAATCTGCTCAACAAAATGACGATACAAATCAAGTTTTGGTTCAGCTTCGAAAAATGCCCAGATTTCTTGATCAGAAAGCTGCAGCATTTCCGGTTCAAACCAGCTGACTGCTTCGCTGACTTGTGCAATCAAACTAGATGCCCGTGCATAAAGCGCTTGATTCGTCGTATTCGCGGTATCTTCATCATTTTTTAAATGGGCGTAGACGTAAATGACTTCCGCTTTGCGATAAATGTCTAAAACATATTCAATCGCTGCTAAAAATTCTGCTGCGCCTTGATTCAAACTTCCTTTTATCTTATCCACTTCCGTTAATTCATTCGATAAGGCTTGGAATTTCGTTTCAAAAGCCGCGTCATCCGCAAAAATTTTGGTTAAGTCCCAAGTTAACTCGACAGGTACTTCCTGACGTTTTGGCAATTGTTTTGCTTCACTCATAAAAACACTCCTAACTCGTTTCTAAGATACTTTTTCTTTAGGAAAAACAGGATTCTCAACGTACATCTTTACCTGCTCAGCCTAAAATGCGGAAAATAAGTGGTATTCGATTTATTAATCATCCTCAATCTTACCACAATTTAGAAAAAAGTATTTTCAAAAGCTGTTAGACGGATGAAACTTTAGCCTTTCTTTGACAAAAAATTGCTTCAAGATACAGCCGCTCCAATATTTCACGCTGATCAATACGATAAAAGGACCATTCCTTTTGATTTTCCTCGCGGTACTTTAGGAATTTTTGAAAAATCTGCGAAGCATTTTTTGCTTCCTTTTGAAATAGATAGCGAAACACTAAAAGATCTTCCTGATAAAAGAAGAAATAGCGGCTTGGAAAATACATCCAATTCGGCAAATACAGCAGATGCCTCCGCTCTAGATAAAAATACTGCTGCAACGCGCGAATCTTAGGATTACTTTGAACCAATTTTAGACTCAAAGTCTCCTTACATTTAATCACACCTTCTATAGTAGGAAAAAGGTGCGGCGGATGCTTAGAAACCGGCGAATGAAAAATCTCTCTTAGTGGTTGCGAGAAGCTGGGCCAGCATTCCTCACAATAAATTAGTTGATCTACTTCGTGGATATGGTACAGCAGGCGAATTTGATTTTTTTCCAGCAACCATAGATGTACTCCTCGATCCTTATCGAATGAACAAAATTGTCTTTGCAGTTGAGTGAATTTCCCATTGGGCCAGAGCATTTTTCCCAGCAGCCACCAATCTTGATATTCTTTTTGCTGATAACCAGTGATTCGCTCTTCTAAGCGGATACTTTTCAATGGCGAACACTGAATTTCTACAGCTAACCGTTCATGTAGTAAATCGGGTCGCTGCGATAAATCCAGTAACGGTTCCTCCATCCGCCACCCTTCTTCAAAACGATTTCCCCAAGTATAAAAAAGTTGCTTCAACCGCAAATGCTCCGGTGTTTCACCCTCACTAAGCCCATGACACTCTGCATTCTGATTATGAGCAAAGTGGGGAATCTTTACTTTTCCGGCTTTTCGAATCAAACGCTCTCCACAATCCGGACAATAACAAGTCCGTTTATCATTAATTTCTGAAGCCCCAATCATTTCTTTTCCCTCTGTGTAAGCAAACAACATTTTCCTCACCTCAAAAGAAAGATACGCAGGTGCTTCAATTTTTATGTAAGAATGACAAAAAAGACCATCGTTCGATCGAACGATGGTCTTTGAACTACTTAATTAAAATGAGCACGCGTAATTTCGATTGCATCACGATGCATCAGTAATTTCCCATACTCTTCCAACATTTCTGTAGAGACAGCAGAATTTTGAACATACTCCAATATTTCAGCAATAACATCAGTTAACCCAAACTCACCGAAAATATTAGGATCAAAATAGACCTGTAAATAATACGTCTCATCCAATAGATATAAATCACACCAAGCTTCATCTAAAAAGTGATAGCTTGCTAATTCAATCATGTCCTCAAAGCTATTCAATTGAAAAACTCGTAAACGACTAGTTTTTTCATCTTCTTCAAGGCCTTCAGAATTAGCTAGAATTTGTTGACGAATCAATTGATCAAAATCATTTGATTCAAACTCTGTTGAATTATTCATTTTGTTGATATCTTCAGGTGTCAGATTTTTACTAATAAATAGTTCCAATCCGTCATTTTTCGGAAGAACTTGGAAAGTAACCGCCTCACTGCTCTTGAACTCATCTTCAATGTCGACTTCCTCTAAAATACTATAGAAGAAAGATTCGATTTCGCGATGATTTCCCAGCAGATCCAAAAAGGTAATCCCTCGTTCGGCTAAATCTTCATTCTCGATAATCACTCGGATCGTATTCTCATTGATGTGTTCCATCTCCATCTTGGCACACCTCACTTTAAAGATAGATTATATGTTCATTGTAACTGATTCCGGTTAAAAGTAAAGAAAGCCGGCGAATTTTATTAAATTCCTATAAACAAAAGAAAAAGCCTGCTCTTCTATCCTAGAAACTAGACTGCACACACTCCGTCAGAATACCTTTAACTTCAAATTTCTATGATCCATTTTGAAATATCTAAACCACCGATTCCCAAAGTAATTCTTCTGCCTATAAGTTACCCTATCTGTGTACAGATTACTGCTCTCTGTAATTGAATAAATAAAAAATTAAACACTTATCCCTTTTGTTTAATCAACAGGCTGGCGTATACTTTCCCTAAGGAGGTTTTTAGATGATCAAGAATATTGTGTTTGATTTAGGAAACGTTTTAGTCGATTTTGATCCCTTGCGCTTTGTTCGTGAAAAAACCGCAGATGAAAAACAGCAAAAGCTGCTGATGTCAGAAATTTTTGGTTCGGTGGACTGGCTGCGTTTTGATAAGGGAACGATGACAAAGCAGGAACTATTGTCATCAGTAAAAACACGATTGCCGGAAGAATTGCATGCAATCGCTGAAGAGCTGTTAGCTACTTGGCATAACGGCCTGCACCCGTTGCCGCAGATGAAGGATCTTCCCTTGCAGTTGAAAGAAAAGGGCTTTGGTGTTTATCTGCTTTCCAATGCGCCGCAGGATTACTATCTTTATGAAGAAAAGGTCCCTAATCACAATTCTTTTGACGGTATCTTTATTTCTTCGGATTGGAAATTGTCTAAGCCTGAACACGAGATTTTTCAAACTTTCTACAGCCATTTTCGCTTGAATCCCGCTGAGTGCTACTTTATTGATGATATGGCCGCTAATATCTTAGCAGCAGAAGAAACCGGCATGAGTGGCTTTCATTTCAAAAAGAACTTTTCGTCCTTAAAAGAAGAGTTGACTCGATTTGGCTTGTAACAAGCTAAATTCATTTCTATACAAAAAATGCCTCGCATCCGCGAGGCACTTATTCTATAATCCAGCCATTAATTGGGCTTGACGTAATTCGTATTGGCGAACGTCACGAGGTAAGAAACGGCGAATTTCATCTTCGTTAAATCCAACTTGTAAACGTTTGTCGTCGATCATAATCGGACGACGCAACAATCCAGGATTTTCCTTGACCAAATCTAGCAATTCTTTCAATGACAATTCATCTAAATCCATGTTCAACTTTTGGAAAACTTTTGAACGAGTCGAAATAATTTCTTCGGTCCCATCCTCAGTCATTTGTAAAATGGCCTTCAACTCATCGATGTTCAATGGCTCAGAAAAGATATTTCGTTCAACATAAGGAATCTCATGTTCCTGTAGCCAAGCACGTGCTTTCCGACATGATGTACAACTAGGGGAAGTATATAGCGTTAACATACATATCACTCCTTTTCTTGACTCTCAAATTTTGTAACAGGTAAAACTCACTTCCTGCTATCTGTTTCTATTATACAAAAAAAAGGTAACAAAAAAAAGAGGTGGATCGCTTTTTTTTTACAAATATTAACGTTATTTAATCTAAACCGACGCGATAGAAGCAGTCACGGCACTTTCAATTTGTCAAGATGAGAAAATAGTGGCGTACCTCTCATTTGCAACAGTAGTGTAACAGGTTCGATAACTGTATTAAAACAAATGAATTTTTTTATAAATTGCTCGATTAATTTCAAAAAAAATATTTTTTTATCTTACAAAAAACTTGAAACCAAGTTTTACAAACCCACAAAAAAATTTATAATACTGTATATTACAAGTCTTTTTTAGAATTATTTTAAAATAGTTTATTCTTTAAAATACAGCGGTTATTATTTTATAGTTATTTTATGCTACGCTCTTAACCTTTTCTCTGTATCAAATTTTTCCTAACAAAAACTCTGTTAGAATAGATACAGCTTTCAAAAATTCAAAAAATATCAAAATTTTTATAGACTTTTCAAAAAAAGGTGAAGCCTAAATTTCCGCGCTCATTCATCGTTCCAATCATTATTTTTTTCTTCGAGAATATTTTTGATTGATTGCGATCAATGTTTTTTTCAATATTTTACCGCAGTGATAACATAACAAGAATTATCTGAAATATCTATTTTTTTGCTTAGGATAAATAAAAACAACTGTTTTTTGATATAATGAGATCATTCAAAACTAAGGAGTGATCCAATGATCCAAGGAATAGTATTTGATCTCGACGATACCTTATACGAGCAGCAAGCTCCCTTTGCAGAGGCCGTTCATACCATTTTTCCGGCTTTTCCAACAGAAAAGATGAATGCTTTATTTATTCGTTTTCGTCATTATAGTGATTTACATTATATGAAATCGATCACTGGGGAGTGGTCGTTAGAAAAGATGCGTTACGAGCGAATTCGGCTTGCGTTGGCGGATTTTGATTTCGTTTCGACAGATTTTAATTTAGAAAAATTTCAAGCTGCCTACGATCAGGCATTGCAGTCAATCTCTCTGCCTTCAGAAATAGTCGCTTCGCTGGACTTCTTAACACAACAGAAAACTCCACTTGGAATTATCACTAATGGGCCAGTGGATCGTCAAAAAGACAAGCTTAACGCCTTGCAGCTGACGCGCTGGATTGATTCAGAAAATACCTTGATCTCTGATGGTGTTCAAATTCAAAAACCCGATCCGGAAATTTTTCATCTGATGGAAAAACAATTAAACTTGTCTGCGGAGTCGCTTTTATATATCGGAGACAGCTTTGATAATGACGTCATTGGCGCTAAAGCGGCCGGTTGGTCCGTCTGGTGGTTCAATCACCAAGGTCGAAAAATCCCAAATGGCCAACAAGCAATTTTTGAAAAAGAATGTACGAGTTTTAAAGATCTGAATAACGCTCTGATGAACAAAAAAAGTTTGCAACGCTAAGCGCTGCAAACTTTTTTATTCACCTAAACTTAGGATCAAGCGAATATCTTCTTCAGTAAGCTTGTTGGTTTGTTCTTCATTGCCTTGGATAACCTTTTGGAACAATTCCCGTTTTTCTTGCTGCAATAGGTTCATTCGTTCCTCAATTGTTCCTTCTGCAATCATGCGCCAAACTTCGACGACTTTCTTTTGTCCGATTCGATGTGCGCGTCCAGCAGCCTGTTCTTCTACTGCCGGATTCCACCATAGGTCATATAAAATGACTGTGTCAGCACCGGTTAGGTTCAATCCGGTTCCCCCGGCCTTTAAAGAAATCAAGAAGACATCTTTTTCACCGCCGTTGAAATCATCTACCATCTTCAACCGATCCGCGACTTTGGTACTTCCACGTAAATAGAAGCTTGAAATGCCTTCATCCGCGAATTCTTTCTCTATAATTGAAAGCATACTAGTGAATTGCGAGAATAATAAGACACGTCGGCCATTTTCCTTCGCTGCATGAATCAAGTCTTTAACCTGATCCAGCTTCCCTGACCCGCCTTCGTAGCCTTCCATAAATAGACGCGGATCATCGCAGATTTGGCGTAAACGGGTCAGACCTGCCAGAATGCTTACACGCTGCTTACGGAACGTTGCAGAGTCCATTTGATCGACTTCTTGACGCATGCGTTTTAGATACGCCAGATAAACGGTCTTCTGTTCTTCCGTTAAGCTGCTTAAAACGTTGGATTCGATTCTTTCTGGCAGCTCTTGCAAGACGGTATCCTTATCACGTCGTAAAACAAACGGCTGGATCATCTTGGCAATCTCTGAGACAGCCATTTGACGGAAACGACCGATCGTCGGGAAGAATCCCGGCATGACGGTTTGGAATAACGACCACAGCTCTTCCAGATTATTCTCAATCGGCGTACCGCTTAACGCGAAGCGATGCGGGATCGATAAATTACGCAGAGCACTGGACGTTTTCGTTGAGGCATTTTTCACCATCTGCGCTTCATCAAGGATCATATACTGATAACCTTGCTTTTCATGCAGGTCTATATCTTGCCGCAAACTTGCATACGAAGTAATAACGATTTCGTCAGCGTTCTCAAGCAACTGTTCCCGCTCTCCGCGATTTCCCGAGATAACCATTGATTCTAGACTAGGCGCGAATTTCTTGATTTCTGCCTGCCAGTTATAAACTAAACTTGCTGGTGTTACGATCAATGCTTTGATCGGCTGTTGTCTCTTCTCTGCCAACAAAAAGGTGATAACTTGGATTGTTTTACCTAGCCCCATTTCATCGGCCAGGATTCCCCCGAAACCATAGTCGCTCAGCATTTTCAGCCAGCGGAAGCCAGCTTCCTGATACGGCCGCAAAGTAGCCTGCAAATTGTCTGGCAGCTCCACCGGATAATCTTCTGAATGAGTCAGATCCTGTACCATCGCAGTAAAGCTTTCACTAAATTGCGCCTGCGGGTTATCCTTCAAACGCTGCTCCAGCATGATTCCTTGACTCTTCGGTAAACGAATCAATCCGTCTTTGGCACTGATTTTTTCCCGTAATTGACCGATCAGCTCGCTGGTTTGCTGGAAAGCCTCTGAATCAAAGGACAAGACTTCTCCATTATCCAATGTATAAAAGCGGTCCTTCCGCAACAAACTATTAAGTACATGATCAATCTCATTGTCATTAATGCCCGTAACATCAAATTTGATATCCAGCCAAGAGCCCTCTTGTCCAACTTCAAGTGTTGGCTGGAATTCTTCACCGTCTAAAAATAGTTGACGCAGTTTTTTACCCATACGCACTTCGGCGAAGCGGCGGAACTCCTCTACCTCGACTGTGAAGAAGTAATATAGATTATCTTTGACCGGCAATTTCTTCTCAAAACCCGTATCGATTTTTTGGTAACGATACGTATCAAAGAGTGCTAAAATTTGTTTCTCTTTTTTTCGATCCCGTAAAATCTCCACGTTGTTCGGAAGTTTTGGCTGATGAGCCTCATTAGTAGAGAAGTAGGCGTTGCCATAATGGAATTCGGCTTCTGCTTTGACCATCCCTTTGATCTTGCGGAAAATCACGACCGCCCGCAAAGGTTCTTCTTTCATGATCTCCGCGACATCATCGGTTACGATTACTCGCCCGATTTTTCGTAAGTAAGGAAAAACATCTGTGAACAATTGCGAAAGCTGGCGCTGCTCATAAGCAATAACCGGTTCTTTCAAACGTTTCATCAATTGCTTCATTGTAATATAGGTATCTTGCTGTTCGTGAGTCATCAAATAGTAAGAATTTTCAACAAAGCCTAGGAAATAGTTACTATAATAGTTCGTAAATCCATCCTCAATCGTTAAACCAAAATCATCTTCACCACGTTTTTCCAAAGTGAAGGATAACGGTAATTCTTGTCCTTCGTGAACTTCAGAATACGTTTTTTCACCTAATTTGATACTTAAGTGGCCTGTTTTTTCCATCGCTCTCAATAATTCCTGCATCCGATGAACCGGGAGCAAGAGATAGCGCTTGTCTAATTTGCCTTTGACTTGCAGACCTGTTTTACCCAATAGCTGATACGTTTCGCTGATTCCAACTAAATCTTCAATCAAGTCTCGGCATTTAGGATCAAAGGCCCCGGCCTCAATCTGGAAGCGGTATTGTTTATTGACCGTATAGGCTGAATCTGTTTGATACGCATGCAGGAAGTCATACAGGTTTTTTACGATATAACTCCGCTTGTTCAAATTACTGCCGATTCTTAATGACAACGTCAAAACATCCAACTCAGGATGATAAGGATTCGTTGGGATCGCCTCGACTATAAAATCAACAAATAGCGATTGCAACGGTTCTGCTTCTTTTTCCAAGCGTGAAAATCCTTGGTTCAACAGATCAGCAAAAGACACGCTGCTCTCCATCTTTTTCGGCAAAACAGTCTCGGGTTTGATCACTCGAGAAAGACCTTTTTCCCGCAGGTACAACTCCACTGCTACAGTATGTTTGCAATATCCGTGCTCTTCCCAGTAAGGACAAGCGCAAATATCATTTTCTTTTCCACTGCCATCTAAATCAACCAGATAAAGTTCGCTGCCTAATACTTCACCATGCCAAACACGTCTAGCTGGGTCCGCCTCAACGGATAAGACCCGTCCCTCTTTTAAATAAGTTCTGCCGCGTTCAATCACTTTTTCTGGAATACTCCATCTCATTTACGTTTCACTCCATCCTTCTAGCTGGTAACGAATACTGCTGCGTCCCGTCCCGCTAGTTTCCACAATAATTTGTTGTGGGATACGTTCTTTCAACTCTCTTACGTGACTGATGATACCAATCATTCGTCCCGCGTTTTCAATACCTTCTAACGCTTCCATCGCCATCTCCAACGCTTCTTCATCCAATGAACCAAAGCCCTCATCGATAAATAGCGCTTCGATCGCCACTCCGCCAGCCTGATTCTGAATCACTTCTGCTAATCCTAGTGCCAGTGACAGTGCAGCGATAAAGCTTTCGCCGCCCGACAAAGTATGGGAACTGCGAGTCGCTCCAGCATTATCATCATAAACATTGATTTCTAACCCTGTATTGCCTTTTGAACGTCCGCTTTCCTGCTTCAATTCAAAACGATAGCGGCCTTTCGTCAACTGGTTCAGCTGCTGATTGGCGCTCTGCAAGACTTCTGCCAAATACCACTGCAATACGTAGCGCTCCAAACTGATTTTTTGCGGATTGTCGCCATTCATCGTCTGATAAAGCTGAATCATCTGACTTAGTTCAGCCAGCTGCTCTTTACTTTGCTCTTGAAGACTCTCGATTTTCTCAACCAGTTCACGTTGCTGCTGCAAATGGTTCTCGTTTGCATAATATTGCTGCTGATAGTCTTGAACTTCTGCTTCACTTTCAGTCAGCAACTTTTGTAATTGATCCAATTCCGGCTTTTGTTGATCCTTAATCGTTTCTTTCAGCCGTTTTTGGCGATCTTTTAAAACTAAAAGTTGCTGCTCGTACTCTGCAATGGCATTTTCTAACAATGAAAGATCCACAAGCGGTTCTGCCAGCATCTCGATTTCCAAACCTGCTTCCGTCAATTGCTTTTGCAACTGTTGTTGATAGTTTTGCAGATTTTCAGCAGTCTCTTGCTGCTGTTTCGCCAAAAGTCGGCTATTCTCTTGCAGGCGAATCCGCTGCTGTTCAATTTCTTTGATCGCTGTTTGATGGGCTTGCAGAAGAATCCGGTGCTCTTCTAAAGCTTGAGTCAGTTCCGCGATGCGAGCCTCTACTGTTGCTAATTGCCAATCCGCTGTCTGCTCTTCTAAACTAGCAAGTCGGCCATCTAAGGTACGCAAATCACCGTTCACAGCATTCAGTGTTTCCTCGATTTCCTGTTTCTTCGCCTGATCATCTGAGGTTTCACTCGTTAGCTCTTGCAGAGCCTGCTTGGTTTCCACGATCTCGGATAGCGCGGCTTCCGTCTCTTTTTTCCGATCCTCGAGAAATTCGACAATTTTCTCTACCTCATCTGTAACCGCCGTCTGATAAAAATCATCAAAGCTGCTTTGAAGCTGCTCGATTTGCAGTTCTAGTGTTTTTTGTCCGGTCAGACGTTCCTCCTGCAGCTTATCAAACGTCTGCTTCGCTACTTCATAACGAGCTTCCGACTGTTCTCTGATCAGTTCTAATTGCTTGATACGAGCTTCTTGGCTTTCAAGCGCTACTTGTAACTGTCCCAGATTATCGGTGGTCAGTTCACTGTGCTGCGCTGGATTCGGATGTTCTTTTGATCCGCAAACGGGACACGGTTCGCCCGGTAGTAAATCCATACTTAAACGGGCAATCTCCGCGGATGCCCACTGGCTTTTCAACTTCTTATAATCAGCCGTTTCACTAGTTAATTGATTGCTGGTTCGACTGGTTTTCTCAACTAATTGAGCCAATTTGATCTGCTGATCTTCTTCCTCTTCCTGCTGATCAAAAATCTGCTTCGCCAGTTCTTGCAGCTTCGTTACTTGTTGCTGAAATTGCAGCTCTTCATAACATCGATCCTGCCAAACCTTTTCAGTGCTTTGTTTAGCTTCTAGAATTTTCTTCTTATCTTCATGATTTTTCAACTGCTCATTGATTTGAGCTAATTGCCTTTGCTGCTGTGCTTGTTTAACTGTCAATTCAGCTTTTTGTTCGGTCAATTGATTCTTTTGTTTGACTAACGGTAAAATCAATTCCAAATTTTGCAGCTCTTTTTCCTTTGATTGCCAAACGTCACTCTGTTGTTCAAACTCGGCTGTTTCTTTCTGAGCATCGCTGTATTGCTGTTCCAGCTCTTCGGAATGGCGCTGATTCGCTTGAACCTCTTGTCTTTGCTGATCTTGAAGCTTTTCTAATTCTCTCGTTCGGTCATAGGTAGGCCGGATTTTTTCGATTTCTTTTGCTCGGCTTAACTGCTTTTTCTTTTCTTCATGTTCCGGCAGCTGTTCTTCTAATGCCTCAAGCTGGCCGCGAGTTTCCTCGGCTTGGCGGAAACTTTCAGACAGCTCCTGAGCCTTTTGGTATTGTTGTTGAAGTTCTTTTTGCTTAGTTTGTTTTTCTGTAAGCTCAGCCCGACTTTTTATCAGTTCTTGTTCTTCTGCTGCTAGATAGTTTCGAGCCAGATTTAACGACTCAGCGTAGGTCGCACCTTTATCAGCAACCACCTGCTGAAATAGTTGATCGATTCGTGTCGTCAACTCACCAACGGCCTTTTCCAGCTCCGTCTTTTGAAGCTTCAAATTGTCAGTAAAATTACGATAGAAACTAGTTCCGAATAAACTGCGCAGAACGGTCTCTTTTTCAGTACTGTTGGCATTTAAAAATGTTCGAAACTCTCCTTGCGGCAACATCACAATTTGCCGAAACTGATCCTTTTGCAGATGCAGGATTTGATAAATCACTTCGTTGACGGCATCCACCTTGGTGTAGGCCTCTGCCTCCTGTCCCGCATCGTCAAAAACACTTAATTGAACTTTTTGATTTTTAGTTGTCTCGCCTTTGCCGTTTTTCTTCGCCAAAGTCTGCTTGGGCCAGCGTTCAATTGAATAATTTCGGCCTTGATGTTCAAAAATAAATTGAACTCTGGTTTCTTCCGTCGGCTCGGCGAAAGAGGAACGAATTTCATTTGAGGAACGCACACCGCCTGACGCATCGCCATACAATGCAAAGGTGATCGCATCAAAAATTGTGGTTTTTCCTGCTCCGGTTTTGCCGCTGATCAGAAATAGCGGAGCCTCTGACATTTCTTCAAAGTCCACTTCTTCATGTAGAAACGGACCAAAATTTTCCATGATAATCTTTTTAGGAAGCATTAACTTGCGCCTCCTTTTTTAAGAATCGAGTGCAATCCGTCTTCGATCCATTTTTTTTGTAATGCTGTTAAGTCATCCTGCGAAACCTCAGTAAAAAAATCTTCTGTTAATGCGATCGGCGATTTCTCTTTGATATTTTCAGTCTTCAAGCGTGTTTCGATGGCTGTTTCAAAGCCATTCGCACGTTCAACTTGAATGATTCGAGGATATACCTGACGCAATTGATTCATTAAATTAGGGATAACCGCTCGATCCTCTAACAGAATCGATAAGTAATTCTCACGATCAACTGTTGCATAAAATTCTGGGTCCAGCAGTTCTGCGAAGCTGGCCTGCAGCTCCTCAATTTCATGAAGAGGTGTCAATTCACGAAAAGAGAATTCCCCAGTATCCGTCTCCAAGATCCAAACCCCTTTTGCTTGATTCTTCTCCGACAAAGAATATTTTAACGGCGAACCGCTGTAACGGGCATTGTCCATCTTTAGTGCGTCTTTTCCATGCAGATGGCCTAACGCCACATAATCAAAATCAGTTAATAAATTACCATTGATCCCATCAAGTCCGCCAACTTCAATTTTTGTTTCAGAATCAGTCTTGCTGCTGCCTGAGACAAAAAAATGACTGACTAAAATATGCTTTTTGGCTGGATCAAAACTCGCTTTAATTTTTTCGATCACCTTAGGCATTGCCGCTTGAATCGTGCGCAGCTCGGGATCTTCAAAATAGATCCGGGCATCGACAGGTTCAAAGTATGGCAGCAAATAGAATTGTGTATCGCTCATTTCTATAGGATTAAACGCTTCAGCCAACCGTGTGTGAAGATGAAAATTTGATTGATTGAACCAAGGCGCCCCCGTTGCTAAACGCGTAGCGCTGTCATGATTTCCGGAAATCGCCAATAACGGAAACTCTTCCGTCAAATTCCATTCTGCGATCGTTTGATTTAATAACCGGACACTGTCCTCTGACGGCACCGAACGATCGTACAAGTCCCCCGCTATCATAATGGCATCAACCGCTTCGGCTTTTGCAATTTTTAGTATCTGATCAAGAATGTATGCTTGATCTGGCAACAAGTCATAGCCGTGAAGTTTTTTCCCGATATGCCAGTCAGCAGTGTGTAAAACTTTCATTGATCCACCCTTTTCCTAATTAAGTCCTTCCCAAAAGTATAACACGATTTGCCATATTTTTCTGCTTAGCAAGTGAATGTCGCATGAGAAAACTCTTTCTCTCCAAAGGATTTTAGGCTAGGATAAACAGAGTGTCATAAAAAAGGAGTGAAGGCTGTGCCAATTGGTATTATCATTAATTCATTTTCGATTATTTTAGGCGGCATCTTAGGCGGGTTTCTTGGTCACCTGCTGTCGGAAGATTTCAAAAAGCAGATCACCTTGATCTTTGGGGTTTGCTCAATGGCGATGGGGATTCCCAGCATCAGTCAGATGGCGAATATGCCTGCGGTGATTTTGGCAATTATTTTAGGAACCTCTTTAGGACTGATTTTCCACTTCAATGAAAAAATTAATTTTGCAGCAACCTTGATGCAGCGACCTATTGCGAAGTTTCCTCAGCAAGAACTGACGCTTTCCCATGAAGAGTTCATGAGTACTTTAGTCACGATCATCGTTCTTTTTTGTGCCAGCGGAACGGGAATTTTCGGCAGGTTAACCGAGGGCATGACAGGCGACCATACGATTCTGATCGCAAAGTCGATCTTAGATTTTTTCACCGCTGCCATCTTTGCCTGCAATATTGGTTATGTCGTGGCGGTCATTGCGATACCGCAGTTCATTGTTTTCTTCTGTCTATTCTTGATCGCTGCAGTCATTTTCCCTTTGACTACTCCTTCGATGATTTTAGACTTTAAAGCCTGTGGCGGTTTTTTAATGCTGGCGACAGGGTTTCGAATGATCAAAGTCAAAATGTTTCCTACTGCTGACATGATCCCAGCAATGCTTTTAGTCATGCCGGTCAGTTGGATCTGGACCACTTGGATCGTACCGTTATTAGGCTAAAAAAAAACGCTGAATTACTCAGCGTTTTTTTCTTTGGCAACATATTTAAAATTCGGGTTAATCTCACGATCTAATTGATCAAAAGCACCTTGCACTCGGCGTTCTACTTCGGCTAAACCAGCCTTATCCATCTTTTTGATGTCTGAAACATCGATTGGATCACCAAAACGAATAATTACCGGTGTCCGCTTAAACAATTGTGAAAATTTTATTGGCCCCTGATAAACAGAGGGTACGATTGGCTTCTTCGATAAACGAGAAATCAAAGCCATCCCGCCCTTTAATTCTGATGAGTGACGAGTTCCGCTTGGAAACATGATCAAACTTTTGTCAGATTCTTTTAACATTCTAACTGGACGTTTCACCACGCTTGGTCCCGGCTTGTCACGGTCAACAGGAAAGGCGTTCAAGTGGACCAAGATAAAACGCAGAATTGGATTTTTGAATAGTTCTGCTTTTGCCAAAAAACTAAATTGCTTTGGCGATGCTCCTAAAGCCATATAAACCGGATCCCACCAAGTTCGATGCGGAGCAACTAAGATATAATTTCCTTCAGGGATTTTCTCTTTATTTTGATATTGAGCATTGCCGTTGACGACAGCTAAGATCCCTCGAGCGATAACGCGAATAAATTTAAAAAACATTTTTTCTTCCTTTCAGTTAACTAACTAAACGTAGTATAATACAACGGTATGATTTTTTTAAGGGGGCAATCGAAATTGTTAAGAAAAGGCGAACGAATTGATCAACTTTACGCCGAAGACATCCAAATTATCCAAAGCTCCGAAGTTTTTTCTTTTTCCATTGATGCGGTTCTATTAGCAAATTTCGCTCGGGTTCCGAAACGCGGAAAAATCATTGATCTTTGTGCCGGCAATGGTGCTGTCGGCCTTTTTCTAAGCCGAAAAACTTCAGCCGCGATCGATCAAATTGAGTTGCAGCCTCGTTTAGCCGATATGGGTGAACGCAGCATCCTGTTAAATCATTTAGAACAGCAAATGACGATGCATGAGCTGGATTTAAAAAATACCTTCGATGTTTTCAGAGCTGATTCGGCCGATCTAGTCGTTTGCAATCCGCCTTATTTTAAAGAATTGCCTACTAGTATAAAAAATCCCAATCCTCACTTGGCCATCGCACGACATGAGATTCATGCAACACTCGAAGATGTTGTCAGTGTTTCGGCCAAATTATTAAAAATGAACGGCCGCTTTACCATGGTCCATCGACCTGATCGTTTCTTAGAGATCGTTGATTGCCTGCGTGCCAATCGGATCGCACCAAAACGTATCCAATTTGTTTATCCTAAACCAGGAAAAGAAGCCAACACGCTTTTGATCGAAGGAATCAAAGACGGCAAGAGTGAAGGGCTGCGCTTCCTTCCTCCATTATATACTTATGATCAATCTGGCAGCTACTCTGCCGACCTACAGGAGATGCTTTATGGCAACTGAGCAATTTTTTTACGTTTTATTATGCAAGGATCACTCTTTTTACGGCGGATATACAACTGACTTAGCTCGTCGTTTAACTGAACATAATGAAGGAACCGGAGCAAAATATACCCATCCGCAAAGCCGGCGTCCGGTTCAGATGATTCACGCCGAGAAGTTTTCTACTCGCAGTGAAGCGACTAAAGCCGAATCGGCATTTAAGAAATTACCGCGCAAACAAAAAGAACGCTACTTAGCAGAAAATCAAGCAAAAAACGTTTTGTGATCTCTCACAAAACGCTTTTTTATTGATTATTCGCCTTTTAATAGCTCTTTAGCGATTAAATGACAATAATGAATCGACCCTACATCATTAGGATGAACTTGGTCATCATAGAACCAATCCGTATGATCTTTACTGAAATTGTACCAGTCAATCAAATGAACATTCTTATACTCTTTTGATGCGGCTTCCAGCGTGGCGTTCACATCATTTTGCCAACGACGGGTCGGAACATGTGTATTGATAATAAAGATCTGATGCTTGTCACCCAGCACATTCATGATCTGAGCGAAGTCATCTTTATTGAAGGCACCATTCGTTCCTAGGCTCAACAGAATCGTATCATTCAACTCGCCCTTATCCTTCAACGCCTGAAGTAATGGCGGACTATCTTTCAACTGTCTGCCTACTTCTCCATCAACGACCATTTTAGGGAAAATTTCTGTCAGCCCTTTAGAACCCGCTAACAACACGGAATCCCCAAAAGCGGTAACTTTCAGATTTTTAGCCTTAGTTACTTCACGACGGCTAAGATCATATTTATCCGCTAAACTCGTCGGTACTTCACTGCTGCTGGTCGATCCTTCCGATTGAGCCGAATCGTTCGAAGCACTTGAAGCAGGTGTTTCTTCTGTTTTATTTGCAGCCTGCTTATTTTGTTCGATCTGCTTTTGCAAAGCTTGCTGATTCGCATCGACTTTGTTTGTCGGAGCAATGATCACACCAACAACGGCCACTAAAGTAATAACGCTCGATAAGATAAAACCGATCTTTCTGCGGCTCTTGATTGGTGCCCAGAAGGATTTCTTCAATGAAGCAAAGGTTTTACGATAATTGAACGAACGCAATGGTTTTTCCACGTAACGATAGGAAAGCTCTGTCACGAAAAGGATCAAGATCACTTCCATGATCGTATGAAGGAAGGTATGGTTCGCAACATTTACCTTGGCTTCATAAAAAATCATCACCGGAAATTGATATAAATAAATGCCGTAGCTGCGCTTGCCGATCCAAGTAAAGACTGGATTCGTCAACCACTTATTCCAACTAGCACCTGGATGGGCCGTAATAGCCACCAAGATGACACTTAAAAGCGTCACTAAAAACATTCCGCCATAATAAACAAAGGATAAATCATCTCGCAGGAACAAGAACGCGACTATCAATAGCAGCAGCGAGCCTAAGCCAATTCCGTTCAAGATCCGCTTGGCCTGCTTTGGAATCTGCGCTTTCAAACGTGTACTTGGCCAAATAAATGCTAAAGCACCACCTAGTAGAATGGAGAATAACCGAGTATCAGTACCGTAATAGACACGCGTCGGATCTTGTCCCGGCTTGAACAGCACCGCCATTAAAATCGCAGAGAAAAGCGCCGCACCCAGGATGCCCAAAAATACTTTGCCTTTATTTTTCACCAGCTTCATCAATAAAACAAAAACGATCGGCCACAGGATATAATTCTGTGTTTCTACTGCAAGTGACCAAATATGTGTAAATGGCGACTCACCAGAAAAGCGGTCGAAATAGGACATGCCGTGATTGATCTGCCACCAGTTATTAACGTAGAACAAACTGCTGATGACATTTCCTCGCAGATTATTCAGCAGATTTCGCTGAAACAATGTTATGTACGCCGAAGCTCCGACTAGCATGGTAACCAATGCTGGATACAAACGTTTCATCCGGCGATAATAAAACTGCTTAATATCGATTCGCCCCGTCTGTTTCCATTCCTGCAAAAGCAGATCCGTGATCAAATAACCAGAGACCACAAAAAAAACAGGAACTCCTAAATACCCGCCGCGCATTTGAGTGGGCATTAAATGATATAAAATTACGCCGATTACTGCTAAGGAACGAATTCCGTCAAAACCAGTAATATAGCGACTATGTTTTAGTCTTTTTCCCATATTTTTACTTTCCAACTTTACTATAGAATATCAAATTAACTATACGTATAAATCTGACAAACTGCAACATTTTCTCAATAAAAAAAGCATTTCCTAAATATTTTAGTTTTTATCTTTAGTTATTTTGATGAAAAAGCTCTTATTCAAAAAAAGTTGAGACATTCGTCCCAACTTTAATCCATGGATTCTTCATAAAACCGGCCCATGATCCGGACATTCTCAGAGATACTTACAAACGCAGCCGGATCATTTTCCCGCATGATTGATTCTAGCAGAGGCAGTTCAAAACGCGTGACAACCGTAAACAGCACGGTTTGTTTGTCGTGCTTATAGGCCCCTTCTGCTTCATTGATAATCGTGATCCCGCGACGCATTTGATCTTGGATTCCGGCAATTACTCGATCAGGACATTTGGTTACGATCATGACCTGCATCTTCCGTTGTTTAGTATAAAGCGCGTCAGTCAATTTTCCGCTCATGAAAATCGCCAAGGCAGAATAGAACATGTATTGCCAACTAAATAAAATTCCGGCCATCAGCATAATCATCACGTTGAAGATGATCGAGATGGAGCCGACTGAACTCCCAGTTCTTTTGCGGATGGTAATACTCAAAATATCCAAGCCGCCGGAAGATAAACCATTTTTCAAGGCAAAACCAATGCCGACACCCATGATCGCCCCGCCAAAGATCGCACAGATGATTGGATCTTTCGTTAACGTCGTCTGTGGAATTATGTGGATGAAAAACGACGTTAAGAAAACCGTGATAAAGGTAAAAATCGTAAACTTATGACCGATCTTGAACCATGCCAAGAAAAACAGCGGCACGTTGATCAAGAACAAGGTGATTGATACTGGTACGGTGAAGCCGACTACACGATGCGACAGTGTCGTTAAAATCTGTGCAAAACCGGTCGCCCCACTAGAATAGATGTGTCCTGGCTGGTAAAAAAAGTTCACGGCAATCGCCGCTAAAAATGCATAAACTACTGCGACAGATAATCGGGTGGCATAATCGTGGTGCGGCCACTCCTCTATCTTCTTTTTCATCATGTCCTGTCCGCCTCATTTCAAAATTTCACTCACATTATACGTATTTTCATGAAAAAAAGAAAGCACCTGCCACGCAGGCAGGTACTTCTCTTAGTATATTCTTAGAGTTGCTGAAAAGTTTGCGGATTTTTTTATTCTTCTACTTTAGTAACATCAATACTCAATTCATAAAGCTGCAATGGAGAAACGGTACTTGGCGCATCAGACATTGGATCTGCCGCTTTCCCGTTCTTAGGAAAGGCAATGACTTCACGAATATTATCTTCGCCGGCCAACAGCATTGCGAAACGATCCAACCCAAGAGCGATCCCGCCGATTGGAGGAAACCCATAATCCAAGGCTTCTAATAAGAAACCGAATTGTTCATTGGCGCTTTCACGAGTAAAGCCTAATGTTTCAAAGACTTGTTCTTGCAATTCACGCGTGTTGATACGTAGTGAACCGCCGCCTAATTCATACCCGTTCAAGACGATATCGTAGGCCTGGGCATAGACTTTTTCAGGATGATCCTTCAAGCTTGGAATATCTTTTTCCATCGGCATTGTGAATGGATGGTGAGCAGATACATAACGACCCAACTCTTGATCAAACTCAAATTGCGGCCAGTCAACGACCCATAGATAATCAAAGCGATCTTCATCGATCAAGCCAAGCTCTTTCCCAACTTTTGAACGAACCGCTCCTAAAGCAGTCACCGCTGTTAAGAATTGATCTGCCGCGAACATCAAAACATCGCCGGCTTCAGCATTCGTTGCTTTCTTCAATTCTTCACTGACGCCGCCCATAAATTTCGCGATCGGTCCAGTTAGTTCGCCGTTTTCGTCCACTTTGATCCAGGCCAAGCCCTTCGCACCAAATTGTCCAACGAATTGGCCTAAACGATCCAATTCTTTACGTGAATATTTATCAGCGGCCCCTTTAGCGTTCAATGCTTTGACTACGCCGCCGTTGTCTGACGCCATCCGGAATACTTTAAAATCAGTCGCAGAAGCAATCTCAGTAATATCGATCAATTCCATATCAAAACGTGTGTCTGGTTTGTCTGAACCATAACGTTCCATTGCTTCGTCCCATGTAATACGTGGGAATGGCAACGTTACTTCAACGCCGCGAACATCCTTCATTACTTGAGCAATCAGTTCTTCGGTATATTCTTGAATTTCTTCGGCCGTTAAAAAGCTGGTTTCAATATCGATTTGAGTAAATTCTGGTTGACGGTCGCCACGTAAATCTTCATCACGGAAACAGCGAACGATTTGATAATAGCGGTCAAAACCAGCAGTCATCAATAATTGTTTTAAAATTTGCGGTGATTGCGGCAATGCATAGAAATGTCCGGCATGGACACGTGAAGGCACCAAATAATCCCGCGCTCCTTCTGGTGTTGATTTTGCCAAGTAAGGTGTTTCAATATCTAAGAAATCATTGTTGTCTAAGTAACGACGAACGGATTGCGTTAAACGATGACGCATCATCAGGTTCTGAGTCATTTTTGGACGACGCAAATCCATATAGCGATACTTCAAACGTACTTCATCGCTGATGTTTTGTTCATCTTCAATTGAGAAAGGCGGTGTTTTAGCACTATTCAAAATAGTGATGTCTTCCCCTTTAACTTCGAACTCACCTGTCGCCATTTTATTATTCACGGCACCTGAGTCGCGGCGAATCACTGTCCCTGTGATTTCAACAACATATTCACTACGGCATTGATCGGCAATCTCCCAAGCTGTTTTTGATTCTTCTGGATTGAAGACTACTTGAACGACACCTTCACGATCACGCAGGTCGATAAAAATCAATCCGCCTAAATCACGGCGTTTTTGCACCCACCCTTTTAATGTTACCTTTTGATCCAAATACTCATCGGACACTCGTCCGCAATAGAAAGTACGTCTAGCCATTTTTTCATTCCTCCATTTATTTAAGTAATCTACCGTGTTATCAGTAAGATTTATTTCGTTTAGTCAAGCTTCGGCATAGTCATTTCATCATAGATTGCCGCAAAATCTTCATACACGTCGGTTAGTGGGAAAGCTTTTTCTTCCCGCGTTGCAGAATCCTTCACGTTGATCACGCCTTTAGCCAATTCATCTTCTCCCAAAGTAAGGACTAATTTCGCGCCTTCCTTGTCAGCCGTTTTGAACTGTGCTTTGGCTTTTCGGCCCATAAAGTCACGGTCAGCGGAAAAACCAAACCCGCGAATCGCTTGAACGACCTTCAATGCTTCCAGATTCGTCGCATCGCCAAGACCAACTACATAAGCATCCAAACTTGCCGCATTTGGAATCATTACGTCCTCTTGTTCTAGAGTTAATAAAATCCGTTCGATCCCCATCGCAAATCCGATTCCTGGTGTTTCCGGCCCGCCAAGTTCTTCGACCAAACCATCATAACGTCCGCCGCCGCAAATAGTTGTTTGAGCACCCATTCCCGGAGCATCGCTCATGATTTCAAAGATCGTGTGATTGTAATAATCCAATCCGCGTACCATCCGGTGATCGATTTCATAAGAGATATCTAGGTATTCTAACGTCTTAGTAACACCTTCGAAGTATTCTTTAGCATAATCACTCAAATAGTCCAAAATGCTTGGTGCGTCAGCAACGATTGGCTGATCTTTGCGGTCTTTACTATCTAATACACGTAAAGGATTTTCATGTAAACGACGCCGTGAGTCTTCGCTTAATTCTTCCTCATGAGCCTCAAGATACGTAATCAGCGCTTGGCGATAATTTGCCCGCGTTTCCTTGTCTCCTAAAGTATTAATGACCAAACGCAATTGACTGATTCCTAATTGTTTAAAGAAATCCATCGCCATCGCCATAACTTCTACATCAAGACTTGGGTTTTCGCTGCCAAAGGCCTCCACACCGATTTGGTGGAATTGACGCAAACGGCCTTTTTGCGGACGTTCATAACGAAACATCGGTCCGGTATAGTAAACCTTGTAAGGCTTCTTGAATTCTGGTCCAAACAATTTATTTTCAACATAGGCGCGGACAATTGGCGCAGTGCCTTCAGGTCGAAGCGTCACGTGGCGCTCGCCTTTGTCGTAAAAGTCGTACATTTCTTTTGAGACGATGTCCGTAGTATCACCCACGCTGCGGGCAATTACCTCGTAGTGTTCAAAAATCGGTGTGCGGATCTCTTGATATTGGTAGTCATTGAATACTAGGCGTGCTGTTTCTTCAACAAACTGCCATTTTTCGCTTTCTCCCGGTAAAATATCATTGGTCCCTTTTGGTCGCTGATAACTCATGGTTAATCTCCTTCATATTGATGTATTTAATTTGTCTATTTTTCGAACTTGCTAAAACAGGAAGTAAAGTGACCGCTAGCTCAGATTTAATGAAATCATTTTTCTAAAAAAACGGAAAAATAATTCTATCTTCGTACGCATACGATTCTGCTAAACAGCTTGTTCACTATATTGTTACAAACTTAAAAATACCCTTCAAACTCAACAAACTGCTAAAAGCAGAACTCGCAAAAAGCCCTTGTTCAAATTGAACAAGGGCGAAAGTCGTCGCGGTACCACCTATTTTTTTAAAGAGTTATCCTCTTTTTCTCTAGCAATTAACGCTTGCGTAACGGAGCGGCTTTGCACGCACTCATCTCCAGACTGTCTTTCAATTACTTTTCACGAAATTGCTTTCAGCCAAGGCAATTTTTTCTGTACGTTTTTTCGTAATTTACTGGTTCCTTCATAGATATTTCATTGATGTTTTTATCTCTTCCTAAGCTACTAAAAATAAGCTCGAAAGTCAAGTGATTTCCCGATTATCCATGAAGAATAAAAAAGAGTGGTCGCTTTTTTTCACACTTTATTTTAAACTTGAAAAAGAATGACTATTTCTTTAAATGAAAAGAAAAAACAAGGAGCGAATGTTTTATGACAGATGTACGAATTGGAAAGTCACAAGTCTATGCTAGCGCTTTAGGATTAGGAACAAACGCAGTTGGTGGGCACAACCTTTACCCGAACTTGACCGATGACATTGGAAAAGAGGTTGTTCGTACCGCCATCAATAACGGCATCACTTTATTGGATACGGCTTTTTCTTACGGTCGCGGCCGTTCAGAAGAATTGATCGGTGAAGTCCTGCAAGAGCCTGAATTTGACCGCTCTCGTGTGATAGTCGCGACCAAAGCCGCCCATGATATGCAGCAGGATGGCAAATTCAACAACTCGCCAGAATTTCTGCGTGATGCGGTTGAGGCAGCCTTGCAAAGACTTCAAACAGATTATCTTGATATTTTTTACATCCATTTTCCTGATGAAGCGACACCAAAAAATGAAGCAGTCGCTGCTTTACATCAGTTGAAGGAGGAAGGAAAAATCCGAGCAATCGGTGTCTCGAACTTCTCACTGGAACAACTGAAGGAAGCCAACCAAGACGGCTACGTCGATATCGTTGAAGAGCGCTTCAGCCTGATCCACCGCGAGCATGAAAAAGAACTGTTTCCATATCTAAAAGCAAACAATATCAGTTTTGTCCCCTACTATCCATTGGATTCCGGCTTGTTGACCGGAAAATATAGTGAAGAAACTCAATTTGAGGACAGTGATCTTCGCAGTAAAAATCCTGACTTCAAGGGTGAACGCTTTGCTGAGATCATCCAAAAGGTCGATCAATTAAAACCGATCGCAAATAAGTATGACGCCTCAGTTACCCAATTAGTATTGGCTTGGTATATGAAGCGTCCGCAAATCGATGTGGTCATTCCTGGCGCGAAACGTCCGGATCAAGTCGAAGCAAATGCGAAAGCAGTTGATATTCATTTATCAACCGAAGACTTTGATACGATCGACCAACTATTTAAATAGAAGAAAACAGACTATGACGACTTGCTGTCATGGTCTGTTTTTTTCTTATAAACTAGAATAGTCGCTTTTTTTTAGACTTTAAACTACACTTGAAAAATAATCGCCGAGTTGATTCTAACCCGGCAAATAAAAGGAGTGAATGTTTTATGACAGATGTACGAATCGGAAAATCACGGGTTTACGCTAGTGATCTAGGGTTAGGAACAAACGCTGTCGGCGGGCACAACCTTTTCCCAAACTTGAATGATGAAACCGGAAAAGACGTGATCCGTACAGCCATCAAAAATGGGATCACTTTATTAGACACAGCCTTTGCCTATGGGTATGGCCGTTCAGAAGAATTGATCGGCGAGGTGCTGCAAGAACCTGAGTTTGATCGTTCACGGATCATTATTGCGACGAAAGCTGCACACGACCCAGAGAACAATTATAAATTTAATAACTCTCCAGAGTTTTTGCGCCACTCTGTTGAAGCAGCTCTGCAGAGACTTCAAACCGATTATATCGATATTTTTTATATTCATTTTCCAGATGAAACAACACCAAAAAATGAGGCGGTCGCTGAGCTGCATCGATTGAAAGAAGAAGGAAAAATCCGTGCAATCGGCGTCTCGAACTTTTCATTGGAACAACTAAAAGAAGCCAATCAGGACGGCTATGTCGATATCGTTGAAGAACGTTACAGTTTGATCCATCGCGAACACGAACAAGATCTCTTTCCTTATTTCAAAGACCATGGGATCAGCTTTGTTCCTTACTTTCCTTTAGCTTCCGGCTTGCTTACTGGCAAATATAGCAAAGAGGATCAATTTGACGACTCCGATCCGCGAAGCAAACGGCCAGATTTCAATGGCGAACGCTTCACTGAGATCATCGGCAAAGTCGATCAATTAAAACCCATCGCTAATAGTTACGATGCGACTGTGGCTCAATTGGTACTGGCTTGGTACATGAAGCATCCACAAATTGATGTAGTCATTCCTGGCGCTAAACAGCCCAAACAAGTCGAAACCAATGCAAAAGCTGTTGATATTCGATTATCCGCGGAAGACTTTAACAAGATTGATCAACTATTTAAATAGAAGAAAAGAGCATGACATCATTCGTCATGCTCTTTATTTACGACATTTTTTTCTTTACCATCTAAGAAAGCCGCGAAATTATCGACCGCGATCCCCATCAAACGTTCGCGTGTTTCTAACGGACGCCACGCAATATGAGGTGTGATAATACAATTTTTAGCATTCAATAGCGGACTGTTCTCTGCCATCGGTTCTTTGGAAATAACGTCGACTCCTGCCGCGAAAATCTTTCCGGCATTTAAAGCATCTGCAACCGCCGCTTCATCGATCAACCCACCCCGAGCAGTGTTCAATAGAATGACGCCGTCTTTCATTTTGGCAATTGACTCCTGATTGATCATCGCTTGAGTTTCCGCCGTTTGCGGAACATGCAGGCTGATGATATCGGATTGTTGATACAGTTCATTGATTGAAACCTGTTGAGCCCATTCGGCTTGCGGTGCTTTTGGCCGATGGTTCCAGTAAATGACCTTCATGTTAAAAGCATGGGCGATCATCGCCGTTGCCTGAGCAATTTCGCCATAACCGACTAAGCCGATCGTCTTGCCTTGCAACTCCATCAGCGGCGTCTTTTGATACGTAAAATCAATACTTCGCTGCCACTCCCCTTGTTGAACGGAATCATTATGCACCCCAACTTGGTTAGCGATCTCCAATAAAAGGGCGAAAGTAAATTGCGCCACTGCATCAGTTCCATAGGCTGGGATATTCGTTACCGGAATTTTCCGCTTTCTGGCTGCTTCAAGATCGACTACATTGTAGCCAGTGGCGATCACTCCGATGTATTTCAGCTGCGGAACCGCCGCCAAAACCTCTTCATCAATCGGCGTCTTATTCGTAAGGATCGCCTCGGCCTCACCAATGCGTTCGATTATTTCCTCTTTATCCGTAAAAGAAGTCCGGTCATAAACAGTCACTTCACCGAATGCTTCAAAACCTTGCCAGCTTAAATCTCCTGGATTCAGCGCATAGCCATCTAGTACAACGATTTTCATAATTAGCCTCCTTGGTAAATCATTCCATTAAACAATAGCATTGCTGCTTATTCGCTGTAAAGGAGATTCCCTCATTTGGTTAGGCCCACCATGACCAAAAAAAGTGATTAAAAGACAGGTCGCTCCATCTATTAATCACTTATCGAATATTTTATTCAGTATAGAAATCCGGTGATAATTGATAACCTTCTCCCCAAACCGTTTTGATTGCCTCTTCCGTCAAATTCATTTTTTCAATTTTCTTTCTCAATTTTTTTACGATTGATGATAGATGAGACAAGTGTGAGTTTGTGACTCCGGTGCCCCAAATTTTATCGCAAAGAGCCTCTCTCGTGATCACTTCGCCATTCGAATAATACAATTCATTAAATACTTTTTCCTCCAGTTTAGAAAGGTTTAGTTGATCCATCTGTTCTGGAATCTTGATCTTTTGACCAAAACTAGAATCAATTCCTGCCTTTCTAAAGCCTGCTTGTTCGGAACGAAGAAATTTTGAACTCATTAGTTTTTCTCGTAAGGAGTCCATGGTCAGATTAATCGTAGTTACTTCTTTGACCGTCAACAATTCCTCAGAATCTGAGACTTCGCCGACTTTACGAAAAAGCAGATTTTTTTTATTTTCAAAACGCGGCAATAAAAAATTGATCTCTGCATTTGAAACCGTCTCACTAAAAATAATAATTTGAAAATGATTCATCAGTTCAGGATAGGTTTGATTTTGAATCAAGTATTCAAACAAACTTGACGAACAGAATACTTCATAATTCAAATACTGCAGCCTTTCTTGTAATTCTCCATCGGATAAGATATTGCGAGTTAATATTAATACGTGTCCCATATGGGAATCACCTTCTTTAAATTAATTAAATAGCTATAGTTATATTTCGAGTATGTAAAGCTCATTTTTGATAAAAATAATTGAGGTACTTAAAAAGCACCTCAATATTCAATTACAACGTAAAACTGCTAATTTGATTTTGGATATCCAAGTAGACAAAGATTGCACAGGCAAATGAAGCGACTGTCACTAACAGCAGTGTCCAGTCGAGAATTAGAAAATTCTCTTTCAACCCTCGTTCTTTCTTCAATTCTTTGTCTTTTATATAGCACGTTACAAAAGCAATCAAAGACAAAACTCCGATAGCTCCGAGTATAAATACCCAATACATTGGTTTCATCATTTGCACATCCTAATTCATAATTATTTACTACAACGTATCATCTAATGTCCAAGTAAGCTTGCCATTGAAGGTATAGCCCGCCTGATCATTCACATTGCTTGGTACATTCAGTTTTACCTTATCAAATGGAATCTGATAATCCCAAATACCTGCGCCATCAGCTTTCGGTGCCTCTGATAAGGTTACAGAAGAACCGCCCGCTGTCAGGTCAATTGCTTGCTGCCAAGTAGGAGCGCCTGCTGCACCGTGAGTGATTGTTTGAGGTGTCTCAACGCCGCCCGCACCGATCGTAATTTTCGCTAAGGAAATATCACTGGTTGATAATTTAGGTGAAGCAGAAGCATTTTTCAAAACATTTCCCTTAGAATTTGTTAAGTCACTTAACTGACCAACAACTTTCCAATCCACACGATTTGTCGCTTGCATAGTGTCCGTTACTCTGACTTTGAACCCATCTGTTTGCTCAGTTGCCGTATGGCTCTTTGTATCCAGTCCATAGTTTTGGGCTTTCTTGCTAGCTTCATTTTTCTTACCAAAATCAAACCGTTCAGGTGCAGAAAGGTTCAATTCTTCAGGGATACTAGCCTTAATGGTTACTTTTTTTGTATCTCCGACTAGCTTAAAGTTTTTCCCTTGAACATTAAAATACAAGTTAGCTGTTTCGCCTGGTGTCGCAGTATCATTGACTTTTGTTACGACCGTTATATTGGCAACTTTGCTATCATTTATCAGATTGTGTAAAGCATCGACTTGTGACCATATTCCTGATGGTGTAGCTACATATGTGCCATCAACTTCAACACGAGCACCTTTTACATATTCGCTTGCTTTGGAATCAAATGATTCCACATATGGGTCCAATAGCGCGTGTGGTGAATACTGCAAATGATGTTTGAAATCTGGTTTCATCAAATATTTTGCATCTTTACTCTTAACCTTAGCGCGCCAATAGATTATTCCGCCTTGAGCAATTTCAGTGATTTCATTCCCACTAATATCAGTAGGAACTAACTCAACTTTAGCTTCAGTAGCAATGTCATAATCCGCATCGAAGAAAATTTTTCCGTAAAAATTTAGATTACTTAATGCGCTATTTCCTGTATAAGTAAAATTGGAACTCGGACTACGACCCTCCAAGTCATAGTTTGGATCATCTACATCCAAAATATTTGTTCCTGGTTTTACAGTTGGCGTTGTAGTACTCCACCCAGAATGTCTATCAAAAGATAAACCAATTCCGCAATCACTCTTTAAGACGTCAACTTCAAAACCGACCGGAGATGTTTTTTTCGTTACTTTCCCACCCTGCTCGGGAACGCTAATTAGCTGACTAGGCAATTCTATTTTAGTTAATGTCGTGAATTTCTCTAAAGGAGTGATATCACTAATGTGGTTGTTACTAGCATAAATCTTCGTTAATCGCGGATAGGCAGCCTGTGTAAAGGTAGAAAAGGCCTTATCTTGCAACTCATTATAACCAATCCGTAAATCGGCTATACATTCTGGAATATGTTTCATTTCACTATCTTTGATTTTATTAGTTTCCATAGAAATCAATTTAATAATAGTAAAGTTTTTCAAGCCATCCAGATCTACTAAAAGAGTCGTATCATTCTGATAAGTTGCAAAGTTCCACGCATGGAGCCCCTGTTCATTCATGTATAACTCCGTTAACGAATCTTTTGCACCTTCCAAGCCAATATCTTTAAAATTGACAAAATGATTGTTATTAAAATTGGCAAATTCTAAACTGGAACATCCTGATAAATCACCTTTTATGTCAGAAAGACGATTATTTAACGCAATTAATTTAATTAGTTTAGAGGCGGTTTTTAAGCTACCCAAATCTTCTAAACGATTGTCAGAACAATAAAAAGTGACCAAACTTGTAACGTTGAGCTGTGAAATATCGTCTAGTATACCTCTTATTACTACTTCATTTATACCTGCTGATGAAGCTGGCTTGAATTGTCTCGCTCCCGCACACTGCGAAGCGACATCTAACTCTTCTAAAGTACTCGTGTTTTCAAGTCCAGAAAGATTTGTCAGCAGATTATGTGCGGCCAATAGTTTAACCAATTTATTGGTCGTTACTAAAGGTTGCAGTGTTTCAATCAAGTTGTAAGATATATTTAACGTTTTGATTGATGTTTTACCGGCCAACGGCGTTAGATCTACAATCGCCTGTCTTGATATATCGACAGTCTCTAAAGCAGTACACGTACTTAAGGCATCAATGGCCCCTGATCCCCTTAGTCCTCGTTGGTGATATGTTGGTGTATGAACTGCTGGATCAAAATACTTTTCGCTAACCCCACCTGGTTCTTCATAATACGTATCACGACCGTTAAAATTCGTTGAACCTGTCGCTTTTAATGTTTTTAATTGTGTGTAGTTCTCCAAACCATCTAACGTATGAAGTCCGGGATGTCCCGTCAATTCTAGCGTTTCTAAAGAACCGGCACAGTTCAACCCTTCTAATGACTGAAGTCCATAACCTACATAAGAGGGTTCTGGATTTCCTACTTTCGTCGCTGATCTTTGTTCATCATACTTATTGAAATAGATTTCTCTTAACTTCGTTGATTTTTCAAGTCCTTTAAAATTTTGGAGATCTCTATTTTGAGCATATCCGGAGTTTTGTGAACCACTAACATTCACTACTTCTAATTCTTTACATCCAGAGAGTCCTTCTAAAGAATTTAAATTGTTCTCAACAGCAGAAAAAACTTTTAATGTCGGATGATTTTCTAGCTCGTCTATATCTCTTAGAGCACCAGGTGAAAACTTTAGTTTTTCCAATTTATTAAGTTTACTAAAACCTGTCGGCAAGGAACTGAATGTATCATCAGTTTTACCAAAGAGATCCAGTTCTTTAAGATTGGTAGCATACTGTATCCCCTCTAAATTACCGATCGGGTCTCTTTCAAATGATGTTGAGCTTCTAGAAAGAGTTGTCAACATCTCCATTTGTGCTTCAGTAATAGATGTACCATCAGCAATACCTAGGTTAGGACCCCAAGACTTATTCAAGGTTTCTCTAATCACTTGATACAATACTGGATCAGGAATAGTAACCGGATCATTTGCGGCTTTAGGTTTAATCGCTTTTTCTTTTTTTGTCTCTTTTTCTTCACTTGTTTCTGTGGTAGATTCATCGGTTACTTCGGCACTGCTTGAAGTGGCTTCTTCCTTTGCTGCTTCAGATGAGGAGATGACCGTTTTCTCGGATGAATCTGCTGTTTCCAGTGCCAGTGCAACTTCCCCGCTCGTTGTAGTTGAAGAATTGGTTTCTTCAGTGACTGCATTTGCCAACTGAACACCCTCGCCCAACGCTAATAAAACGATCACTGAAAAACTGAATATTTTTGTTAAAGGTTTATTCAACGGGGCGCACCTTCTTCCTGTCTCTATAGAGGCGTTAAGAGTTTCCGTTGCAGCCAAATGATGATCAAAACTAAAGCAATATAGATCAGAAGGATCAGTATATTAAACTTGAAAATGAAACTTTGCAATACCTGAACAAATGGAACTTGGTAAATGACATACCAAACAGAACCCCTTTGCTCGCCGATTTTCGTCTGTTCAAAGGACTCTAAAAATTTTGCATTATCATTAACGACCCCTTTGATTGTTGCATCATCGGCTAAATCAATCGTTGAATATAGCCGCTCGCCTGATTCAGCTCGAACAATGATTTCAATCGCTGTATCCTCAACTAACTTATCTAGATCCGCTTTCCAATGCTCTGTCTGCAAAGACTGATTTATCTCCTGTTGAATATCCTCGATGTATTTATTTTCCGCATCGCGATACAAATTACGAAATACATACACACTCTGTACAATGATGCAGGCAAAGACAAGATATATAATAATCGACACAATTAAAAGACGTTTGTTGAATAGATTTTTGGGCTTCATTCAATTTGTTGAGAGTGTAAAATATTTTGTGTAAATGAGAAAGTCCATTCTATTATTTAAGT
>NZ_JAQDPG010000018.1:0-820 GCF_027659535.1 Enterococcus malodoratus
TAAATTAAATCTAATTCATTGACCGTTGGAATCAGCCCAACGGTCTTTTCCTATGCAATTGCTTCGGTTGCCGGAACTTTTATTCCTCAATTGGGGTCATCTGATAAAGTGCATCTTCAAATCTAGCTTTCAGCCCTGCATCAATTTCGTAGACCCCTTCATGTTGTTGATGATATTCCATCCAGTCATCTATACCTTCATCAAAATAAGCGAAAATCCTTTCAAGTTCTTGCTTAGTAAACTGCATTGATATCATTCCGCCACCAACTTTCTTCCACATTCGTGGCAAAACTTCCGTCTGATATAAATACAAGTGCCATCTTCGTATCCTTCCGGGTAAGCTTTAATACGAATAGTTCTCCCGGTTGTATCAACGTGCACATAATCTTTGTTTTCTACTTCATGAATGGAACCGTCGCAATATTTACACATCTATTCCGACACATCCTTTCTTCTTTCTCCGTAAATTGAACAACGTCGCCTCAATTTTTTAATTTTCCGTTCATTCTCCAATGTCGGAATCAATTTGAATTGCCTCTTTGCTTCTTTCAATTGGCTTCTAACACCTCTGAGAGCATCTGAATAGATTTCTTTAGGTAGATTATTCATTTCATACCTCCCAACTTAACTGACCGTCATCAATGTAGGTCAGAAACCTACATTTTCGATGGTCCTTTTCCTACATTTTCAATGGCCATCTTTTTTCTTACTTGATAGGCTGAGTTAGCCGATTTATTAAATCTATTTTCTTATTCCTTTAAATATTGCTTGTGGTAAAATAATGAGCAGAAGGTGAATATACTATGCCCATTGAATTAGA
>NZ_JAQDPG010000018.1:830-49496 GCF_027659535.1 Enterococcus malodoratus
TGTGGTTACCGTTGTGCTAAGAGAAGAAATAATACATTACGCTGCGATAACAAACGTATCGTTTACGAAAACCAATTGGAGCAGTACATATTGAATCAAACCAGATATGTACTAGCTCAAACAAGAATCAACTTTGATAAAGATCGGAATAAACAAAAACCAAAATTGGATAATAAAAGAAAAATTGAAGTCAAACTAGATAGATTGAAAAAAGCATACTTAAACGAAATAATCGAGTTAGAAGAATATAAAGAGGACAGACAAAAATTGATTAATGAACTGGAATCAATAAAAATAATCCCGATGCCGACCAATACTAAAATGATTGATTTTTTTCTTTCAGATGAGTTTTTAGAAATATATAATAATTCTACCGCTGAAGATAAACAATCCATATGGCGATCGGTTATAGATAAAATAGAGATTGATAAAGACGGAAATATAGACGTTTCTTTTTTAATATAATTTTATTGCTCAACTTATAGTTTCCAGAGGGATGATTATGACCTAAAACTACCCGTGCGGCACTTATCCGAACGGCCTCGCGAAATATCTCCCGTGGATGCGCGATTGACTGGTTCAATGAACCGATGAAAATCGTCTTCTGTAAAATGATTTCATTTTTAGTATTCAAAAAGAGCGCAACTAAATGTTCTTGTTGATAATCCTTCAGCTCTGTGATCAAATGCTGGCCTAAAGATAAGCTAGACTGGATCTTGCCCATTTTCGGCTGCAACGCTCGGTTGATCCGATACCCAAACTCCATCATCGCCTTCAATTCAATTGCACGTGTTTCCCCGATTCCTTTAAACTGCTGTAATTCTTGCAGCGTTGTATGTTTTAGATCATAAAGTGCCGGATATTCACGTAAAATACTGCCTGCCAACTCCATAACATTTTGCTGCCGTGATCCATTCCGCAGAATGATTGCCAACAGTTCTTGATCAGATAAATGTTTCTCGCCTTCTCGCAGCAATCGTTCTCGCGGCCATGAACTTTCTGGCAGCTCCTGTAGTAATAAACTCTTTTCCATAAAAAACTCCTTTGCCTACTTTTCATTAAAGTACGCAAAGGAGTCTATTATTATGCTTCTAAAAAGTTGATTACCTCATGCAGCGTCGGTAAAACAGCTTCTGTTTTTTCCTTTATCTCAGCGGTTGGCGGAACAATATCCGGAACCATCACAACCGGGACACCCGCTCCTTCTGCAGCGAGAATGCCATTTTTCGAATCCTCTAAGACTAAGCCGTCAGCAGCAGCAATTCCTAGCCGGTCAGCAGCAATCATAAAAATTTCTGGATCAGGCTTAGCAAATTTTACATCTTCTGCCGAAATGATATCAGAAAATTTGTCGCGAATCCCGGCATGTTCTAATAGAATCTCAATCACAGGACGGACATTGCTGGATGCCAATACGCGCGGAATTTCTTTTTCTTCTAAATAAGCCAGCAGTTCGTGGACACCTGGTTTCAAATCGACATTCCCTGTTTTGAAACGATCATGGGCCATTCCCCAACTCTCATCAATGAACTTTTGGACGGTCTCTTTACCATGGTCAACAAACATTTTGTGCAATTCCGCCCAGACTTCTTCATCCGAGATACCGATAAAACGTGCATATGTTTCTTCAGTAAAAGGAAGATCATATTTTTCAGCCACTACTAAATTCGCATCACAATAAATCGATTCCGTGTCAAACAACAAACCATCCATATCAAAAATAATTCCCTTAACTTTTTTCATTCGTACCTCCCAAGTTTAATAGTAATTGACGTACTTCAGAAACGAAGTACAGTGATCCTGTAATTAATAGTAAATCATCTGATCCCATATCCTCTAACAATTCTCCTAATCCAAACTGCCAGAGTGACACAACTTCAAAGCGGCTATCTAATTTATCAAAACGACTAAGATCTAATGCCTTCGGATATTCAAATGTCGTTAGATAGATTCGTGCATTGGGAATATCTGAGAGCAAAGCCAACATCCGATCAACATCTTTTGTCTCTAATGCTGAAAAAAGGATTTTAATCGTATAGCCGCGAAATTCGCGTTTTACATTTTCGACCAAACGCTTCATGGCATGCCCATTATGGGCGCCATCCATCACAATCAACGGTTCGTCGCTGATTTTTTCCATCCGAGCAGGCCAATGCGCTTTCGCTAAGCCTTTTTGGATCGTTTTTTCTTCGAATGGCAACCCCTGCTGCTCACAATATAGATGAAATAGTTCAATCGCGACACCAGCGTTTTCAACTTGATGACGCCCTAATAACGGAACTTTGAGCGCAGTAAGTTTGCCCGCCTCATCCGTAAAATTGAATAATTCTCCCCAAGTTGTATCTGGACGCAAGTAGTCTACTTGGTACTCCTCGCCGTAGCGGTAGATTTTGGCCGTTTCAGTCACCGCCTTTTCTACAATTTCAATCAATGGCCCTTTGCCGATTTTCCCAGTCACAACTGGAATATTTTCTTTAATAATGCCCGCCTTTTGCTGCGCGATCTCATGCAGGGTATCGCCTAAAACATCCATATGATCGTAACCGATAGTCGTAATTGCTGTTAAAATCGGTTCCACCACATTGGTTGAATCAAGCAACCCGCCTAGTCCTACTTCGACAACTGCGACATCAACCTTTTTTTCCGCAAAATAATCAAGCATGACTGCGGTTAAAATTTCAAATTCAGTGATCCCGCCAATTGCAGGGTCTTGATCTAGTTCAGCTACAATCGGCTGATATTTTTCTACATAATGGATCAGTTCAATATCTGGAATAGGCTTCGTATCAATGGCAATCCGCTCATTGAACTCTTCAATATAAGGAGAGGTAAAACTTCCAACGGTTATTCCAGCCTCCATCAAGATACTCCGCAAATAAGCTACAGTCGAGCCTTTGCCGTTCGTCCCGGCGATATGAATCACGGATACTTTTTTTTCTGGATTGTCTACTTTATTTAATAAGGCTTGAACACGGTCTAAACCAGGGCGCGACCCAAATTTTTGCCGACTGTGAATCCAAGCAATCGCTTCTTCTATCGTCATAATCATTCGCCTCATTTACAACATTTTTTGCATGCCTCTAGTATAGCAAAGTTTATCAAAGAAAGATTGTTAAGCGCAGATGAAATTCCGCAAAAGAGAATAAATTTATAAAAAGGAAATCCTGCTATCAAAAAAATGAGTGCGGCCTCAGTAAGACCACACTCATTTATTTTATCCATTTTCTTTTTAAGAAATCGTCCGCAAGCTTTCGATTCGTTCTTGAACCGCTGCTTGTTTTTCTAAATAGTCTTTTTCCTTCGCACGTTCTTCAGCAACGACATTTTCAGGCGCGTTCGCGACAAAACGTTCGTTGGCTAATTTACCCTGTACGCGTTTCACTTCGCCGCTCCATTTTGCTAGTTCTTTTTCTAAACGTTTGATTTCTTCTTCAATATTAATCAAACCAGCTAACGGCAGATAAATTTCGGCACCAGTCAATACAGCAGACATCGCCAAGTCCGGCGCAATGATATCACTTGCGATTACTAATTCTTCCGGGTTACAGAAGCGTTCGATGTAGCTGGTATTCTCAATCAAGAATTCCTCTACTTTCAGATCACTGGTTTTAATCAATAAAGTGATTTGTTTTGAAAGTGGTGTATTTACTTCCGCACGAATATTACGAACAGAGCGGATCAATTCTTTCAAGACTTCCATCCCTTTGGCAGCTGATTCATCGTTGTTTTCTGGATGAACTATAGGATAATCAGCCACGACTAATGATTCACCAATATGAGGAATCTTCGCCCAGATTTCTTCCGTCACAAACGGCATGATTGGGTGCAGCAAACGGAGTGTTTGATCCAATACAAAAATCAAAATACTCTTAGTTGTTTGTTTCGCAGCTTCGTCTTCACCGTAAAGAATCTCTTTACTCATTTCGATATACCAGTCACAGAAGTCATCCCACATAAAGTTGTATAATTGACGTCCCGCTTCACCAAATTCAAATTGATCAAACAGATTGGTTACTTTTTCGATGGTTTCATTCAAACGCGTCAGAATCCAACGATCGGCGACAGTCTTTTCACCAGAAAAATCAATGTCTTCCGCGCTAAAGTCCTCAACATTCATAATTACGAAACGAGAGGCGTTCCAAATTTTATTGATGAAATTCCAAGCCGCGTCCATTTTTTCATAACTAAAACGAACATCTTGACCCGGTGCTGAACCAGTTGATAAGAACCAACGTAATGCATCGGCACCATATTTTTCAATGACATCCATTGGATCAATCCCGTTGCCTAATGACTTACTCATCTTACGGCCTTGCTCGTCACGGATCAATCCGTGGATCAAAACGTTTTTGAATGGACGTTCATCGGTGAATTCCAAACTTTGGAAAATCATTCGGCTAACCCAGAAGAAAATAATGTCGTAGCCAGTAACTAATGTACTTGTTGGGAAGTAACGTTTGTAATCTTCGCTCTCTTCATTCGGCCAGCCCATCGTAGAAAATGGCCATAAGGCTGAACTGAACCACGTATCCAAGACATCTGGATCTTGCTCCCAATTCTCGCTATCGGCTGGTGCTTCCATGCCTACATACATTTCACCAGTTTCTTTGTGATACCAAGCTGGAATACGGTGTCCCCACCATAATTGACGAGAGATTACCCAGTCGTGAACATTTTCCATCCATGTCATAAAGGTATTATTGAAGCGCGGTGGGAAGAATTCTACCGCATTGTCGGTCTCTTGATTTTTAACTGCTTGATCAGAAAGTGGTCCCATTTTTACGAACCATTGCGTAGATAAACGCGGTTCAACGACCACTCCGGTTCTTTCTGAATGTCCAACACTGTGAACCATTTTTTCAACTTTAATCAAACGGCCGATTTCTTTTAAGTCAGCGACAATCGCTTTACGAGCGGCGAAACGATCCATGCCGGCATATTTTCCAGCAAGCTCATTCATACTGCCGTCTGCATTCATCACATTCACTCGCGGCAAGTCATGACGGTTACCAACTTCAAAGTCATTAGGGTCATGGGCAGGTGTAATCTTCACCGCGCCCGTTCCAAATTCGCGATCCACATAGCTGTCCGCAATAATCGGAATTTCTTTATCAACTAACGGCAAGATTGCTGTTTTCCCAATTAAATCTTGATAGCGTTCGTCATCCGGATGAACCGCAATAGCTGTATCTCCTAGCATCGTTTCAGGACGAGTAGTTGCGATTTCCAATACACCGCTGCCATCCGTTAACGGATAAGAAACATGATAAAAGGCGCCTTCTAAATCTTTATGAATAACTTCGATATCAGATAAGGCTGTTTTAGCTTGCGGATCCCAGTTGATGATGTATTCACCGCGATAGATCAGATCCTTTTCGTACAAAGAAACGAATACTTTACGAACAGCATCAGACAATCCATCATCAAGTGTGAAGCGTTCACGACCATAATCAAGCGACAGACCTAACTTCGCCCATTGCTCGCGGATATGTCCAGCGTATTCCTCTTTCCATTCCCAAACCTGATCAACAAATTTTTCGCGACCAAGATCATAGCGCGAAATGCCCTGTTCTCTCAATTTTTCTTCAACCTTTGCTTGCGTCGCGATCCCCGCATGATCCATTCCAGGCAACCATAGAGTATCAAAACCTTGCATCCGTTTTTGACGAATAATCATGTCTTGCAATGTTGTATCCCAAGCATGACCTAAGTGCAATTTCCCCGTTACGTTTGGGGGCGGAATAACGATTGAATAGGGTTTTGCTTGTTTATCTTCTGATGGCTTGAACAAATCTTGGTCCAACCATTTTTGGTAGCGACCCGCTTCGACTTCCTGCGGATTGAATTTTGTTGGTAAATTTTCAGTCATAGATGTTCCTCCTAATTAATTGTTTCGAAAATTATCTAAAGCTTGCTTAACTAAATAATGACTCTTACATTTAGTGAGACTCACAAAAAAAGTCCTAGAACACAAGTGTGTTCTAGGACGTAAAATACGCGGTACCACCTAAATTGCAGAAAAATTTTCTGCCGCTCTTTCATGCCATAACGGGCATGTGCCGTGCGCTCCTACTTGATTCAGCTCGCAAAACTCCCAAGCTACCTTCCATGAGTCAAAGTGAAAATGTTTCAGCCAGGCATCTTCTCTCTAAGACTTCGTTGCTCATGTACTCCTCTTGATCATCGTATGAATCATTCTACAATGAAGTCAGAAACTTGTAAAGTCCTACTGTCCATCAAAATAGATCAGCGTCTGCAATTCTGATGTTAAATCAATATAATGTACATGAACATTTTCCGGAACCTTCAAGGGATCTGGCGCAAAATTCAAAATGGCAGTGACCCCATTGGCAACTACTTGATCAATCGCCCCTTGTGCATTTTGACTTGGAACAGTAGAAATGGCTACAGTAATTTTTTCTTTTGCCAAAACATCATTCATCTCATCAATTGAATAAACGTAATAGCCGCAAATTTCTTTTCCAACTTTTTCTGGATCATTGTCAAAAGCGCAGACAATATTCAAGTTTTCATTGCGGCGAAAATTATTATTTAAAAGAGCTTGTCCTAAATTACCGCAACCAATCAATGCAATCCGCTTTTCTTCTTTTGTTTCTAACATATCGCTGAAAACCTTAATCAGATCGCTAACGTCATAGCCGTAACCGCTGCGTCCAAGTTCACCGAAATGAGAAAAGTCTCGTCGAATCGTCGCGGACCCGACTTGCGTCATTTTACTTAACTCAGAAGATTTGACGCGGGTAACACCATTCTTTTCCAATCCTTTTAAACAACGCAAATACAATGACAATCTTTTTGTCGTTGCTTTTGATAGTTGAGGTTTTTCAATTATCCGCTCCATGTTTGTTCTCCTTGTTCGTTTTAGGGTAATAAAAACAGTTCGTGCTTAGAACCACTCTGCCAAAGCAAAAACGTGGAATCCACACCTTTGTTAATTACTTCACATAAATGATTTTAACATGGAAAAAAATCAATAACAATCTTTTGACAAAAAAAGAGCAAGAAAGTGTCCTTTCCTGCTCAAAAATTTTATAGTAAGTCCGCAAATTCTTCGGCTCTCTCTGCTTGTGCAGGAGTAATTTCTTCAATCTTAATTCCTGCTAAGCAACGTGCCATTAAGCCTTCAATATCAAAACGTTCTTCTAATTCCAAAACTTTTTCCAATTTAGGACGTGTCTTCGGCTGCGGCGGTGCAAAGATCGTACAGCAGTCTTCAAATGGTTGGATCGCCAATTCGAAAGTATCAATTTTTTCCGCCAATTCGATAATTTCTGTCTTATCCATCGTTACAACTGGCCGGATAATTGGTGTTGTTGTCACTTCGTTGATCGCTACCATGCTGTGTAACGTTTGCGAGGCTACCTGTCCTAATGATTCCCCATTAATGATCACTAGACCATGGCGCATTTCACGAATCGCATCTGTCAAACGCAGCATCATTCGACGTGTCAGTGTCATCCAATAGCCTTGCGGACTGCGTTTTTTTATTTCTTCCTGAATCTCTGTAAATGGGACTTCGATAAATTGAATTCCGCCAACATATGGGGTCAATTTTTCTGTTAGATCTTTAGCTTTTTGTAAGGCCTGCTCGCTAGTATATGGTGGGCTTGCAAAATGAACTGCTTCAATCTCGACTCCACGTTTCATCGCTAAATAGCCCGCCACCGGTGAATCAATCCCACCAGACAGCATCAACATACCGCGGCCGCTAGTACCAACTGGCAACCCGCCTGCTCCCTTGATCGTCTCATAAGAAAGATAGGCTGCGTCCTGACGAATCTCCACGCGTAAATTGATATCCGGACGTTTCATTTGAGCTTTGATTTCTGGGAAAATATCGATCACAGCGTCACCCAAAAATTGCTGCAAACCATGACTATCTAGTTCAAAGGTATGATCACTGCGTTTGGCCGTGATTTTGAATGTTTCTTTCCCAGTGTAAATTTCTTGCATGATTTGATGGGTCATTTGTTCAAGAGCATCCAAGTTTTTTTCAACCCGAATACTTGGTGAAAAATTTTGAATTCCAAAGACCTTTTTCAATTTTGGAAATACTAAGCGGCTATCTTCACCATTTAATAATATATGCATCCGATCACGATCCGCTTGAATTTTTAAATTTGGAAATTCACCCAGAGCGTTTCGAACATTTTGAGCGAGTCGCATGATGAAACTACGACGATTTTTCCCCTTTGTCGATAACTCCCCATAGCGCACCATAATTTCAGTATATTGCACAGTCATTCTCCTCATTCGTTTTACCATATTCTTTTCTAAACTATAAATAATCTGCCAGTCTTTTCACAAAACAATCGACTTTGGCGATATTCGCGTTTAATTTATCTTTGAAAATTTTTCGTAGAGATGGTTGATTATCACCATAAATTGTTCTGCTTCAGCCATCGTATTCGCTTCATCCAAACTTACACGAATTGCTGTAGTCGCAACATCGTGTGGAACATTCATGGCATGTAAGGTTGAACTGTCGACCTTTTTCCGACTAGAGCAGGCACTAGTAGTAGAAACAAAGATTTGTTTTTCTTCCAATGCATGAACCAATACTTCTCCACGTATCCCCTTAATACCGAACGTCAAGATATGCGGAGCAAAGTTCTCATCCCCAGAAAAAATCATTACCTTATCGTAACTGGCTAAGGCCTCTTTCAAATACTGGCGAATAATCGCTGTGTGATTAGGCCGTTCTGCCTTTCTCTCAAGATGTAAACGTAAAGCACGACTCATAGCTACGATTCCAGGAAGATTTTCAGTCGTCGCACGCTGCCCATTCTCCTGCCCGCCACCGTTCAATAATGGTGCTAATTTTCTGCCAGCTTTCCAATAAATGAAGCCAACACCGCGCGGCCCATGAAATTTATGTGCAGAGAAAGTGGCAAAATCAACACGTGGTGTTAACCATTTCGCTTGATCAACTTTTCCGATGGCTTGCACTGCATCCACATGAAAATGAATCGTTGGATAATCTTCCAAGATTTCACTGATTGCTACAATTGGTTGGATTGCTCCCATCTCATTGTTAACGCCCATAACAGAAACTAGAATTGTTTCAGGCCGAATCAATTCAGCTAGTTTATCAACCTGAACGAAGCCTTTACTATCAACTGGTGCGATACTGACCTCGAATCCAAGTTCGTTTAATTGTTGAGCTGTTCTGCTGACTGCTGGATGTTCAACACTCGAAATAATAATATGATTGCCATAGTCTCTTTTTTCGATTGCCGTTCCCTTCAAAACCCAGTTGTCGCCTTCCGTGCCGCCGCTAGTAAAATAAATTTCATTATCCTGAACACTCAAGAGCTCCGCAATTTGCTTGCGGGCCTGTTGCAGTAGACGGTTCGCTTGGGTTCCTAAGTCGTGCAGACTTGAAGGATTCCCCATGATGCGCTGGCTAGTTTTTACATATGTATCAAGTGCCGACGGATAAATTGCGGTCGTTGCACTATTATCAAAATAAATCATTATCTGACCTTCCTTCAAAAATTCTTTCCTATTATAGCGAGAAAGCCACAAGTCTTCAAGTATTCCTTACAAATAAGAAGAGTTTCATAAACTATCGTCAATAATTCGCAAAAAAAAAGCCGAGCAGGTCGCTCAGCTTAAACTAAATCTCGGTTATTGAAATAGAAATCTTCTATTCGTTTGAATGCGCCTGGTTCAACACGTTCTAACGCTGTACCAATTTCGTCCAAAGCATCTTGATAGCGATACTCTTTGTTAAACAACTCTAGACTATTTTCAATTGCAGTTTTGATGTCAGGATGTGTATGGCGATAACGATTCGCATATTGCATCATTTGTTCGGTCAAAGCTGCTGCATCAACTAGATCATAGGTCTTTTGATCCAACATTTCCATGTCTTCATCACAAAGGCTGACCAGTTTGTTGATGTCCTGCATGTTGATTCGAATCTTATTCAATGATTTGCTTAATTCCTCTACACGATCTGTTGCTACGAAGAAAAATTCTAAGTAGTCGCCTGGCAACCCAGGTAAACGCTGTTGTTCTACATAGCGTTTCAAATTACGTAAGCGGAATTCATATTTTTCGATTTTGGCAGAGGCTTCTTTTTCACCTTTGCGCAAATCGTGCAAGTCTTCGTCTATTTCAACTTGTTTGGTTTCGATATCGTCTAAGACTTTAAAAGCATCCTTATAAAAGACTTGAACCTCTGAATATGGCAGCTCATGTTTGTCAATCTGCGGTTCAATGTTGCGGTTGCGACGTTCTAATTCTTCGATCTCTGTTTGGAAACCGCGGGCACGTCCCAACTCATTATTATTCAATGCATAACTTTGAGAAGTATGATCCAATTCAACCATCAGCTGATGATTGTTGCGAGAAGCGTGAGCAATGTATTCACCAATCGTTTTACGATTCGTCGTAACATATTTTTTCGCTTCAAATTCTTTTTCTAGCGTTGCATATAGATCATCAATCAACTCAGCAGTTTCTTTGTTCGCTGTTTCCACTGTACCTAATTCAATTTTCTCTAAATCCTCTAATGAACGTTCCAAGTGTTTTTTTACTTGCCCTAAACGTTCTTCAAAATTATCTTCAGGTAGAACAAAATTTTCTGCCATCATCTTCTTGTAAGTTTTTTCTAACTCATCAATTTGACTTGGGAAAGTTTTTTCTAAATCTTCATAAATAGCTGGAACTTTTTGCATCATTTCTTGAACTTCATAGGTATGCTTCTCAGCCTCGTCTAGCACTTCACGGGCTTCAATCGGATCACCGGAGGTATTCAGAGTCACAAATTGTGTAAATTCGATTTCAACATTCTTCACTTGCTTTTGGATTTCCGGTAAAGCAGGACCAAAGTTGTCTTTCTTTTCCTTCATATCCTTTTTCAGTTCTTCAAAAACATCCAGTGCTTGTTGAACAGCTAATGAATTTCGTTCTTCTGTTTCACGCAATTCTTTCAATCCAGCGCGAATGCCTTCAACTTCTTCTTCCATCTCAGTCATCGTACGTTCAGCGCTTTCGATTGCTGATTTGCCCTTCATAAAACGGAAGGTTTCATTTTGGCTCTCAACTTCAAAAATTTGACTTTCTAATTCCGCAAAAGATTTTGTCGAAACGTCCGTCCATTTTTGATTCCATTCACGGAAAGTATTCTGACTTTGGCCGACAAGGTGCATTTTCTTCACTTCATCGACTTCTTCCACAACGGGAAGATCGAATAACGCTTCTTTCCTTTTATCAAGTTCTTTTAAGCGTTCTTGATTCTTTTTCTTCATCAGATAACCAATCAAGTATAAAACGGCAGCCAGTATGACTAAGCCGATAACGATCCCTATGATTACATTACTTCCCATGTATGATTTTCCTTTCAACTATCAAGATTCAGTTTATTTAATGGTCCACTATTTCCTGTTTTTGGCGAAAACATCTAACGTAGATTATAACACAAAAGACTTTTCTCTTCACTAGCTAGTTTCGAATTCGTTTTTTAAATGCCTATCGCACAGTCACTCCTCATACTAGCATTTTTTGGAGATCGCTTCAATTACTATAAATTTAAGAATATTGTAATTTTATAAAATTTTCTATTCGTGAAAGCGACGAATCCTCTTGAAATTGTACGACTTTTCAGATAATATTAAAGCCACATTAAAATAAGAGGTGATTAAAGTGAAAGTGATTAAATTTGGCGGAAGCTCAGTAGCTTCAGCTGAACAACTAAAAAAAGTCTTACAGATCGTTACTGACGACTCCGAGCGTCGTTTCGTGGTGGTTTCAGCTCCAGGAAAGCGAACCAATAAAGACAAAAAAGTCACCGACTTATTGATTCAATTTTACAATGCTGTTTTATACAAACATGAAACTGAAACGTTAATTCGCGAGATCGTTGCCCGCTACACAGAAATCGCAACTGAATTTCACGTAGATGACGATATTGAAAAAAAATTTACTGCTGAACTACAGCACTTGCAAGAAAATTTTAATGAGACAGATCCTTATGCCTTAGACAGTTTTTTAGCCAGCGGAGAAAACTTGAATGCACAATTAGTTGCTGCTTGTTTTCAAAAAGGCGGGACTAAGGCTCGCTACATTAATCCAAAAGAATTAGGTATCACCGTTTCCAACGAACCGCAAAACGCTCGGATTTTAGACGAATCCTATGAAAAAATTTATCAATGGCATGATTCATCAGAAATTTTGATCATCCCTGGATTTTTCGGCTACACGAAGGATGGACATCTTTGTACATTCTCGCGGGGCGGCTCTGACATTACCGGTTCAATCGTCGCAGCAGGTTTGAAAGTGGATCTCTACGAAAACTTTACTGATGTCGATGGTATTTTTGCTGCCAGTCCAAAATATATTCACGATCCAGAACTGATTGAATATGCCACATATCGAGAAATTCGTGAATTAACTTACGCAGGTTTTACCGTTTTTCACGATGAAGCGCTGATGCCGGCTTTTAAAGCACAAATTCCCGTCATCATCAAAAATACCAATAATCCTGAGTGTCAAGGAACCTTGATTAAGAAGTCCTTTGAAGATGAAACTCGGAATGAGGTCGTTGGGGTTGCCAGCGATGGCGGCTTCTGCGGGATTACTATCGGAAAATATTTATTAAACCGAGAAGTCGGGATCGTTCGGCGAATCCTGCAAATCATTGAAGATTTAAACATTGGTTTCGAACACATGCCTTCAGGAATTGATGACATCTCGATCATTTTAAGGGAACGTCAGTTAACTCGGGATATTGAAGCCGAGCTAATGAAACAGATAGAAGAACAGATTCAACCCGATCAATTGTCAATCGAACACGGGCTATCTGTCGTGGCATTAGTTGGCGAGGGTATGCGAGAACGACCTGGCACTACTTCAGACAGCACTGCTGCTCTGGCACGTAAAAATGTTAACTTGCGGATGATTTCCCAAGGAGCTGATGAACGCAGTATCATCTTCGCGATTCGCAGCGAACAAGAACGTTTGGCCGTTCGTTCCCTCTACTATACATTCTTTGATTAACCATATATCCAATAAACCAATACTTAAAAAGGTAGCAAGTGCTGATTGGCACCTGCTACCTTTTTCGTTTTACCGATTTACTTAAGCTTATACTGTTTTTACTTATTTTCTTTTTCCAGCTCGAATTTCAATTAGTCGTTTAGCCAGATTGGCCCAATCGGTCGCTCTTGGAGGTGCTAACCACAAAATCTTTTCACTATGCCTTTTGTCGTACAATTTATTCAGATCAGTGATAACTAAATCGGTCTGATCATCAGCTACATTCGTTATGTTGATGACAAAATTTATAAAGAAAGACAAATTTCGAGCAATAAACTGATTGTACTGCTGGCCAAAAGAAAAATCGATACAGACGGAAAGCGGCTCGGATATCTCCTCCATAGGAATATACATAATAAAGGTAAGCAGATATTTGGAAAAAAGATAAATTCTGGCATCCAGCAAGTCTTCAGATTTTAAAAAGGACTGGTCTGACAAATATTTTTGGCAAAAAGTAAAATACTCAAAATAGGAATCTTTAAAAAATGTCATATCAAAACGCTCAAAAGAATAGAGTGTATTCAATGGAAAGTAAATTGCCTCATAGTGAATCCGATTAAAATCATTAAATACCTGAACCAACTTATCAGATGATCCAGGTATTGTCTTTCTTAATCGAGACATCCTTTTTGTTCAGCTCTTTCGCTTTTGTTCCATCAATCGTGAAGTCTTTTTCCAGAATCCAACGATCTTTATAATGAACATCTTTTCCTCGAGTAAATTGACCATCCGTATTCTTATTTCCATAAGCAATTATTTTGATATGGTAATCCCCAGTTTTTAGCGGATCACCTTTGAGTGAGACCGGCAGACTGAAGGTTGAGTTAGGAGCAATTTGTAGTCCATCTTTATGTTCTGAATACAATACTTGCTTGTCGCCCTTTTGAGTGATTTCAGCATCAACAGCAACTTGATTGATATAGGTCATTCGATCATTTTGCAAATCAGATAAAATGACATTCCGCGCATTAATTTGATCTGGCTTAACCGTGTTCAGCACTAAATTAGCTGGGACTGTCTTTTCTGATTGGCGCATCAGTAAGGCAACAACAAAAGAATACTCATTTTTGATTGCCAGTCCCTTTTCATCTGATGAACTGTCTGTTTGAGCAGTGTCTTTTACTTCTTTAAAGGTAATTCCGCCAGCCATCACACCATCAAATGTTTCATTAGGCATGGTAACTTTGATTTTTACAATAGATTCTGTATGTGGTTTAAGTAAAACTTCTTTGGGAAGCTCTGTATAATTGGCTAAACTGTATTTTAGGCTTTTATCTGCTTTGATTGCATTTTTGCCATATTCTACAACGCCATTGATATTAGTCGTAGCACTCGCAGTACTCATAGCTACTTTGACCTCTTTATCCGTATCATTACGTAAAACTGTCTCAAGGGTTTGTTGCTGCCCTGGCGTCATCGCCAGATCATAATAAGTCTTAGACTTGTCTATTTGGTTTTCAGGAATTGTTGGGGTTACCGCGAAATTAAACTCACTGGCATGGCTAATCGGTGCCTGCGTAAAAAGGGCAAGCATAATTAATAATAAAAAGGGCAGTATTCTTTTGATTTTCATCGTTCTAATCTCCTATGTATAGAGTAGTTAAAGCCATAAATTGAACAATTTATGGCTCTGACTACTATTTGTTCGTTCATTTTGTTATAGTACATAATCCAATCAAGACTATGATTTTGGCGTTGTGCTGCCATTTCCAGGTACATCTGTTAATGTCCAAACTAATTTTGTTGCGTATTTTTCTGCATATTTTGTTGTTGAGCCAGGAACTGTAAGATCAACAGATTGACCCCCAGTTGCTTCATCGGTACCCCAATCTAATAGGTATGTGCCGGCTCCTTCTTTATCTTTTGCAACCATCACGTCAGCTTCAGCACCTGTTGGATCTAAAGTAATTTTAGCCGTACCTGTTGGTTTTGCAGAAGCCGAATTTGTCACAACATGCCCGTTATTCAAGACTAGTTGAGCTCCAGTTAATTCAGCTTGTTTATCCTCTGCATGTTTTCCTTCAGAAAGAAATTGACCATCTTGTTTCACTTTTAATGTCCAACCTGTTTCTGTTCCGCGATTATCTGTAATTTGAACATAGTTAGGTCCTTTTTTAACGTCACCTGTCGGTTTGCCATCAGCACCTAAGATTTGGTAAGACTGCGCATCTGCATGGTATGTTTCATTTTGAGAAGTGATCTTTTGTTTGCCAAAGTAAAAACTTGAGGCAAAGTCAATTGATAAAGGTCCATTTGTTCCTGGATTAGGTCCTTCAGGGTTTGTTGGATCAGTCGGATCAACTGGCTTTTCTGGATCAGTCGGGTCAACCGGATCGGTTGGATCGGTGCTAGGGACATATTCGATTACTCCATTTGACTTGTATTCGCCCCCATTGTTTGCAGCAAGAGTGGCGATTGGTGCCGCGAACATTGAACCTAAGATCAAGCTTGACATCAATAAATTTTTACCTAATTTCATTTGTTGTATTCTCCTTTTTTACATGAACTTTTTTTAATTCTAGTTTCCTGGAACATCTTGCAACGTCCAATTAAGAGTTCCGTTGTAGTCACCCTTTAATTGTTTTTCTACAGGTACAACGAGGTGCAATCCGTATTCTTTATTCCAGTTGTCGCTAATAACTTGCGATCTACTGTCCTTATCACTTTTCTCTACTAATGCTGGTGTCGAGCCAATTGAAACTTTCCCGCCTTGATTTGTATAAACCAGCAGCCCGCTAAGGTCGTTATCAGCTGAGGTTAGCCCCGTTTTCTCACTTAACAGCAGCTGCCAATCACCAGCAGTTGCCCCTCTTGTATCAGATACTTCTAATGACCCGGTGATTTTGGGAGTCAGCGTCTGCGTTGAGGTAGTAATTTCATTCATGCCAAAATCAATTGCACTCGGTGCAGTAAATTCCAATGATCCCGCCACTTTTACTTTAAGTGCGGCTAAGAAATCAGCATCATGAAAAGTTAACTCTTCCGCCGGCTCAATATTTCCGACAGCATTGTTGATAGCTGGCGGATTTGATATTTCGGCCTTTCCAGCATGATCTCTTAAGAAAATTTGTAAAACATCATTTTTCTTCAGGTTATCTGGTAAGGTCAAAGTAAATTTTCCAGAACTGTCTGTTTTGGCAGTCAGCCCTGTTTCTTTACCATTTAATGTCAAGCTGACATCGGTATTTGCTTCACCAGTCCCTTGTAATTCCTTAGTTCCGGGTGCAATCGTTGTCGCGTTGCCAACTAATTTAGCCGGTTTTGTCGGTGTTACGTCATAGGTTAGAACCGAATCTGTTTTGATATCTTCTGGTCGGCTCTGATGAATCCATTTTCCTTCATACTGCCCTGACCAAGCTTCTAACACCTTCATGGTATAGCCCGCTTTAAGAAAGTCTTTGTCTGAGGAATCAATTTTGAACATACCAGCTCGCGCCGGATCCCCGTAGACACTCATTGCCGAACCGACTGACGTTCCTTGAACTTGGCCGACCTCTTTGCCCGTTGTATCATAAATACCGATTTTTAGCAGAACCTCATTGTCATAGGCATCGCGAATTTCGCCTTTTGCTTCTGGTACCGAGGCATGGGCGTAAATATATTTATCTGCATTCGTTGGTACACGTAAGTCTTCAATTACAGCTGCTTGATTATTGGCCATCATCCGCGAGTAATTTGTTAGTTTCCCAAACTCACTAGACATCGTTGCACTGGACGAAGAATCTAAATTTGCCAGATCCGTCCCCGACAACTTATAGTCAACCGTGAACCATTGCCTTGTCGGAGTACCGTTCAAATCTGATCCGGCATTCCAAACAGCTAAATCCGCCTTATTACTTTCAAATTTTGAACTGGCACTTGATTCAATGATTCTCCCCCCGCCAGAACGACGATTGGCAAAATCAAAATACTTCACTTGATTCATCGTGAAATTCAATGCCCCAGCATTAAAAGTTCCTCGACCAGCTGTATTCGTCGCACCCCGCGTAACGAAATACGTTCCTGGATCTGCGACAATATTCATGGAGTGCGTTTTGGAATCAATCGCGGCGCCATTTTTAGCATCAATTAAGACAGAAGAATTTTCATCTTTCAAATTGAACTCGTTATTGGCTCCAGCGGTGTAAAGGATCCCCTGATTGCCGGCATCAACGCCAGGGTCATTGGGCGATCCATCCCCTTGGTTAGTAACGATAAAATCTGATCCGCCGGAAACATTTATTTTATTATTCCCGCCATACATTCGAATGGCTGGTGCATTTCCTGCGGTTTTATTTACTTCAATGGAAGAATGATCTTCTACATTAAAGGTCATATCACCATCTAATCTAAAACGTAAAGTGGCTCCCAGCGTATTGGATTGCCCATCGGAAATCAGCTTGATTTTTCCTTTATTTTTGACATTGAAGGAACCGCCCTTACTTTGAAGCAATAATGCGGGCGCTTTTTGTGAGTGGCTTTCAAAATAAGCACCATCAGAAACATTCATCGTTGAGTTCGCTGCATTAAAAATAAACAGCCCGCCGTCTTCACCGGTATAGGCAATATTCCCTTCCATCAACAGTTTGGTTCCCTCATCTCGAATCCAAAAATCGGTTTGTCTTTCAACTTTCCAAACTTGTCCGGAAATACTCCCTTTATCACTATTCGTTTTAACGATCGAACCTTTTTCAATAATGATTTGGCTCCCATCGCTGGCAGCAACTTGATTTTCATAAAAACGGATCGCTGTGGAAGTTACTTGAGATTGATTGGTAATTGTAAAGAATTTTGCAATTACGCCTCCAGCAATCGCAGTATCACGATCGTAAGTCAACACGACTCCATCAAAAACGACCGTCCCAGTATTCATATCCGCGATACCAGCATGATTGCCCGGACCTGAACTAACTGTTCCCATTAGAGTTAGTTTTCCTTCACCTTCGGCTAAGTTACCCACTCCCGTTCCCGTGAATTTCAAATCTTTAAGTGTCAAAGCACCAGTATCCTTAATATCAAAGTCGTACCCTTTAATATCAAGCTGATGGTTGCCAAAATCAACAGCCACCCCATGATCAACTTTTGGCCCTGTTGAGCTTGCTGTCAGATCCGTTGTTACAGTAATTGCCGTAATATTCTTATTCTGCACAGCTGTCTTCAGTTCAGCCCAAGTGTCTACCGATTCAGCGGCTTTTGTACTTTTGGCAAGATCTTGTATTCTGGGTGTCACTGGATCAGTTTCTTCATTTGAATCTGTAGTTCCAGCAGGTTGATCACTGGTAGTATTATCGGTCGGCTCTGCTTCAACCAACTCAAGATTTTCTTTCGATGGTAAGCCTTCCGAGGAGCTTGTTGATACTGTCGAACTGGAATCTGTGGTTAAAGGCGGCGTAGGCTCAGAAGACTCTGTTCCAGAAGTCTTTTCAATCTGCGTTTCTGTAAAATCCGATTGGTTAACATCAGCAGCAGCTAACACCGGAATACTCAGCAGCAGACTAGCGGAAAGAACGATACTTGCTATCTTACTAAACACTACAAATCTCCTCCTTTTCTATTTTTCAAAACAAAAATTACTCATACACTAATTCTCAGGAATATCATTAAGCGTCCACGTTAAGCTCGTTTTATACGTAACCGCATCTTTAGGCGTACTTCCAGGTACGCTTAAAGACACTGCTTTCGTAATATTGTAGCTTTGCTTAGGCAAGACACTTTTACTAACAAATGGTTCAACTTTCCCCCAATATTCATCCCAAGTTCCTGATCCTATTCCTGATTTTGCTGTCAGTACTAGTGAAACAGCTCCGGCTGGATCAACGTGGATAGTGGATGCGGCATCCGGTTTCAGCACACTTCTTGCGTTTGATTTCAATTCTGGATCTGCTAACGTAATTTGAGCGCCTAATAAATTATTATGCTGCACTTTTTTCTCAGCCATAAATTGTCCATTCTGCGCTACTGTTAGAGTCCAACCACCATTTGTTCCACGATTATCCGTCACTTGAAGATAGTTGGGCGAGTCTGAATGCCCATTATAGTGCTGTGCCATAGCATAGTAGGTTTCATCTTTATTGGATATTTTATTTTTACCAAAATCAAAACTCGAGACATAATCAATCGATAGCGGACCTGCTGTTCCTGGTTCTGGTTCACCGCCGGGTTCAGTCGGATCCACTGGATCGACCGGCTTTTCTGGGTCTGGATTTTCCGGATCAACCGGCGGTGTTATTTCATCATTAGGAACAAACTCAACAATTCCATTTGAATGATACTCTTTTGCTTCCGCTGTAGGAGCAATCGCCGCAGCTGAGATACTTAACATTGCGAAACTGAAAAGTGCTAGATATTTCATGTAATGACACACTTCCTTTTATCAAAAATGCAGCTTCGCAAACTATGGATTTTCAGAACCGTTATCTGGAGTAGAAGACAATGTCCACGTCAACTCCGTACTATATTCCTTAGCCAATTTAACTGTCTTACCTGGGACTTCCAGTTTGACGGCATCTTTGGCAGATGCTTCGTCAGAACCAAAACGATAAACCCAAGTACCGGCACCTTGACCTTTTGCAGCATCCACAACGTTAGGAACTTCTGTCCCCGGAACAAGAGCAACTTCCGCTTGTGCAGTTGGTTTATATTTGGCATCGTCTATATTGGAAGCAACTTCTGCTTTAGTGAATTTCAAACTTGCACCAGCCAGTTCATCTTTGTCAGCTGTCATAAATTGAGCATTTTGTTTTAAAGACAGTTTCCACCCTGCAAGAGTCCCGCGTTTATCGGTGATCTGAACATACATAGGTCCTTGTTTAGCAGCCCCCGTTGGTTTGCCTTCTGAGTTTACTGGTTGAATTTTTTCAGTAGCGGCAGCGTAAGTCTCATCTTTCGTTGTAATTTCCTGTTCACCAAATTTGAAATTGGAAACATAATCAATGGATAGTGGACCCGCAGTTCCGGTTGGTGGTTGTTCTGGATCAACTGGGTTTTCTGGATCCGGATTTTCTGGATCGACTGGCGGATTTGGTTTTTCACTAGCTTTAAAGCTGACCGTCCCTTTAGAATTGACAGATTGGGGCAGTTCCACTGCTTGCGCGGTCAAAGTTGAAGCGCCAATACTTAGTAACAATCCAGCTGTCGCAAAAAATAATGTTTTTTTCATGATTTCCGATCTCCTTCTATTCTTTTATTTATTAGTAGAATTGAAAAAACAGTAAAAATAACAAGCGTTCCTATTATTTGAATCATTACATAACGTTGATCACCCATGGGTGGTATTACTTGATGTCCCGAGGCAGAATAATTTGGCGACTGTTCATTTCCGGCAATGGCGGAATGATTTGACGATTGCCCATGGTTGTTGCCAGGTCTATCACTATGGGTATTATTCTGATTCTCAGATTCACTGGGATAGTCATATTTTCCAAAGAAAGTGGCTTCGCCATGCGAATGGTAGTCATGAGATTCCGCGGCATTAGTCACTGTTATAGGAACTACCAGTAAAGCGAACAGCACTAAACCGATAAAAAATTTTCTTGTCATGTCTTTTCTCCTTTCAATTCTTGTTCACAGCTTAATGAAATACGCGTAGTGAACTGAGAGAATAATACAATAGAACCATGATCGTTTCTATTTTATTTTTTCTATAAACAAAAAATAAAAAAACAACCTATTCACCTACATATTTCATCGAGGACAATTTTACACCTCAGAAAAATAAATAGAAACTAGAATGTTTTTTTGTTTTTTTCACATAATTTTAAAGTTGTCCCTGTCTCAATTTTTTTTTGTAAAAAGTGATCATTCCATTCTCAAAAATTTAAAATCGCTTTTTTTTACGCATGAATCAACAAATCTTACTGTAAAAAACGGTATAAATCATGGCAAAAAAAATAAAAGGTGCCGCGAAATAGTTTCTCTCGCGACACCTTTATTCTCAATCAATGACTATCCTTGCTTCCTATTAAAGACCAATTGATGGAACTATTTTCTTTGTCTATCCAACTCTCTTTTGATCAACGGTTCTGGTGCATACTTTTCCTGCCAATCATCCGGTTTCATGACTTTATTCGTGATCGGATGGTAGCGTGGTTTGCCATCAGGGAAAAGTTTTCCCATGTTGGCACGATGAACAATCTCAAAAATTGGTTTGGGATCGACACCGATTAAAGCAAATGAGCCATAAGTAAAATAAAGCAGATCCGTCAACGCATCAACTTCTGCTACCAGCGGATCTTTCACAGGTTCTGCTTTAGTCAAAACCTTTTCCTTTGCTTGCTCGATGCTCTGGTGAAGTTGCTCAACCAAGTCATTAAACTCGACTTCATCACCTTCTGCTACACCATATAAAAATTCCACAATTTCCTCAGCCTTGAACCCAGCTCGAAAACTTCCTCGTTCTCGCGAAAAAGCTTGCGGTTTTTTAGGCGGCGCTGGCGCAAACGTCTCATGAAATTCTCTTGCCATTTGATATAGTCCGTCCATTATATACACCTCATACTCATTGGTTATTACTAACTTATCGTCTTTGATCCTTCAGTTAGTTTTGTGAAAGTAAGAAAGCTACAAGAAATTAAATTATTCCGAAATGCTTCATTGCTTTATAAATACCGTCATTTTCATTGGTTGCGGTAACATAATCCGCTTGGGTTTTAACCTCCGTGAGAGCATTTCCCATGGCCACGCCGATGCCGACCTTTTGAATCATCTCGATATCATTGTAGTGATCGCCAAAAACCATGACTTCTTCTATCTTAATTCCTGAAGCCTCGGTAAATTCTAAAATACCGCGATACTTCGAGCCGTTCTTTGGAACGATATCGACAGAGTAAGGGTTTGAGCGTTGGAAAGAGCAATCCGGCAGCAGTTCTTGTAAACGTTCTGCTTCAGTTTCAGCACTAAAAAGGACACATTGATAAATGGGTTCCGCTAAAATTGCTAATTTTTTGTAGCGGCCTTTTTCACGATTAGGGCTAAAGGACTGCAACAATCTTCTTGCTGGTCTTACAGGGAACCATTTAGGCATCCACCCTGCTATTTTTTTAAGCAAAGAGTTTTGTGACCATTTCATTAAATGACTTCCATCAACGCGGTCACGACCGCCAAAAATAATTTGACGATGCTCATTATCGGCAAAATTCACGATTTGCTGTAGTGTTTCCTCAGCAAAGGAACGCTGATAGATATCTTTCTGCTTGGTATACACCAGCTGCCCATTGTACATAACAAAGACATCTAATGGCATTTGCTCGATCCGCTCTTCGATTTTTACCGGACCTCGGCCAGTCGCGACGCCACAAAGAATCCCTTGTTTTTGGGCTAAGCGAACGGCTTCACGTGTACTATCCAGTACCTTTGAATCCTTCGTGATCAAGGTTCCGTCAATATCAAAAAAAATAGCTTTTATCATGGCACTCCCTCGTTTAAAATAAATCAATTTGACTTGGATTCAATCCTTCGTAATCCAATTGAAGAATTTTTTTTAACTGCATCGCATTATCAGCGGCATCTCCGCCGGAATTATTGTTAAATATGACACCGACTTGATCAGAGTCATTTGCAGCTTGCTGAATTTTTTCGCCTAATACTTTCAGCTCGGCTTCATTATAACGGTACAACGTGCGCTTCTTGCGCCAATCCCCAGTACGATCATTCCAATAAGCTTGATTCCTGCCGTGAAGACGAAATAGGCTGAAACTCTTGTTGGTCACCGTATTGTCTAAAGGAACCGTGTCTGGCAGCTGCGGTTCATCCACCATCACCAAACTAAAATTCAGCTTTCGCATCAACTGCTGGGTCTTTTCGAGAAACCCTTTAGCATACCAGCTATAATCCCGCAGCTCGATTGCCATTGGTAAATCGGGAAATAATTCTCGCAGTGTTTCTAAATACCCAACATTCTTTTTCGTACACTTAAATTGTGCAGGAAATTGAGCTAAAAAGCAAAATAACTTTCCGCTTTCGATCATAGGCTGCAGTGTTTCTAAAAAATGCTCCTGCATCGCCGCCATTGAAGGATAGCTATCCTGCCATTTACTTTGCCCAGTAAATCCGGCATAGAGCTTCACAACAAATCGAAATTCTTCCGGAACTTGCGCCAGCCAATTTTCGACGGAGCTCTTACTGGTAATCCCATAATAATTTGTATCCAGCTCTACCAAGGGCAGGTAACCAGCATATTCATACAAGGAAGAGGTCTTCTTACCTGTCAAACTGCTGTGTTCATTAAAAGAAGTTAATCCAATTCGAATCATAGTATCCTAGCCTCCACTTGTTTCATAGTATACAATAAACATAGCAAAAAATTAGCGAAAATGCGCAAATAACGAATGGAGTAATGAAGATGAAACGGATTTTGATTTTACATACAGGCGGAACAATCTCGATGAGCCAAGACGCTGATGGTGCTGTACGCCCGGATAAAAAAAATCCTTTATTGGCGGCAGGTCAAGAATTGCGACTGCCCGCGGATATTGAATTAATCGTGGAAGATTTTTCTAACCTTCCTTCTCCCCATATTACGGTTGAGACCATGTTTCAATTAAAGGAACGAATCAAAGCTGCGAAAAAAGAAGGTCTCGACAGCGTAGTCATCACTCATGGAACAGATACCTTAGAAGAAACGGCCTATTTTCTTGAAATAACGATTGGCGATCTGATGCCGATCATCTTAACTGGTGCAATGCGCTCCATCAATGAATTAGGCAGTGACGGTCTCTACAATTTTGAATGTGCGATTCGTGTCGCCGCTTCAGACAATGCTGTCGGTAAAGGTGTTCTTGTTGTCATGAATGATGAAGTCCATAGTGCGCGTTATGTAACCAAAACACACACGACCAATGTCGCAACTTTTAGAACACCGACTTTAGGGCCAATCGGTCTGGTCACAAAATCAAAAATTCTTTTCAAGCAGGAATTACCTAAAGCAACGCATTATGATATCAACAGTTACGATGCGATGATTCCGATCGTAAAAGTTTTTGCTGGAATGCAGGGAGATTTCTTCAAAATCCTTGACCAAGGGATCACAGTTGATGGACTCGTAGTTGAAGCATTAGGTGCTGGAAATTTGCCGCCGCAAACATTGCCGCCTGTTTATCATTTATTAGAAAAAGGGCTGCCGATTGTTTTAGTTTCTCGCTGCTTCAACGGGATCGCTGAACCAGTTTACGATTATCATGGTGGTGGCATTGAATTAGCGCAACACGGAGTGATCTTCTGCAATGGTATCAATAGTCAAAAGGCTCGTTTAAAATTATTGATCGCATTAAATGCCCATTTATCAAAAGCAGAACTGAAACAATTTATGGAAGAATAAAAAAAGAAGTTGAATCGAAATAAATTCGATTCAGCTTCTTTTTTGCCATAAGATATTCGCTTCGCATGCAAGCTGATCGCCTAGACGAATTTCGTGACGCGTTTTTACTTCATCACCTTCAATGATCTCATAAAAACTCTCAATATCATTTCCATACAATACTTCTTTATCAAATTTGACATTTACATACGTCGGTTCGTGTTGTGTCATAAAGTCATAGCCCAGCACATCGATCAACCAATTGAAATACATGGCGTTATTAACATGATGATTGCTATCAAGATCATAATATCGTACGTGATACAGTTTTCTTTGTTCCTCTTCAACTTTTTCATTTTTTGGCCAGCGACGAATTTTTTTGGTTTTTGGTGATTCGTAAGGCGCCATAAGTTCGGCGTCGACACTGCTCATTTTCCGATTTTCTATATCCATCAAAACAAAAGACATCTCAATCTTCAATAATTCCGTTCCAGCTAAATCATATATCCAATAGCTTCGATAGCAGAAATAGCGATTGAATTCTGTTGGTTCGGTCACGACTGTAATCTCTTCGCCAACTTGGGGCAGTCGGTTAATCTTTACTTCCGTTTGCGTAATCACCCATGTGATGCCTAAAGTATTGATGTACTCTGTTCCCCGCTGCAATTCATCGCTTTGATCCGATGATGCCTTGATAGCGACACTCAATAGAGCAGGAAACGTCATATTTTGATTGATATCGCACTCATAATAAGCGACTTCGTGATTCATGGTGTATCTTTTTCCCAATTACTTTCCTCCTAAAGCTAAGACACGATCTACCGCATCCCCATAACTTTCACCAAAAATATTCAGGTGAACAAGCAGATAGTAAAACTGATAGACCGTTAGTCGATCTTGCCAGCCTTCGCGCATCGGTAGAATTTCTTGGTAGCTGTCGATAAATTCCTGACGAAATCCGCCAAAAAGTTGTGACATCGCGAGATCCATTTCCCGATGTCCGTAAGAAACTGCCGGGTCAACAAAGACCGGCTGACCGTCGACATCGAAAAAGGTATTTCCGCTCCAGAAATCTCCGTGCAATAAAGTTGGTTCAAAAGACATTGTACCCCAATTTTGATAAACCCACTCTTTAAATAACTGATAATTTTTTTCTCGTTGGGCTGTCCAGCGATTTCGTCCATTGGCAATTTCAATTTGAACGCCTAAACGATTAGTAAAATAGAAGTCCCACCAATCAGAAGAGCGTGTATTAATCTGTGGTAGTAAGCCCATAAAATTATTTCTTTTATAGCCAAACTTAATCGCTTTTATCCCATGCAGTTTGCTAAGATCACGCGCCAAGTCTTTTTGGTCGCCTTCGCCTGGTTCGATCCATTCCATCAAAAGAAAGGCCCCCCCGGCAAAGCTTCCATGTTGATACGTTTTCGGTACTCGCACAGCATTGCTCAACTCGGCTAAGCCGTCGACCTCTGCTTGAAAGAAATCTGCCGACATTTGAGGATGATATTTCAAAAAAAAGTTTTGTTTGCCATCTGTTACACGATATGCCTGATTGATATCTCCACCACCGATTGGCACTGCTTTTGATTGTAATTGTAGATAATTTAACAATTCATCCATCTCGTCAACTCCTTACAACAAGTAAATTTTTTGTAGGTCTTTGATTTCTGGTGCTGATACTCCAATCCCTTCGTGAATAAACTGTGCTACGGTTCCATAGTGTTCTTTAATTTGTTCAAAACTAGTCTGCAAATAGACTTCCTTAGCAGACATCATGTCTTCAATACCATGTAGCGATTCAGCTGGCAGTCCTGCCAATTCCGCCTTCTTATACATTTCTTGTATAACTTTTTTTAAATAACGATTTGTCGCCATATAATCTTGCACGATCGTTTCACTATCCACGTCTAGACAGTTCAATAAAAGAATCGCTGCGAATCCCGTCCGATCCTTTCCCGCTGTACAATGAAACAGCAAGCTTTCATCTGTTCCCTCGTTGTCCAATACTAAATCAAAAAATTTGCGGTATTGTCCGCGAACATGCGTGTCTGTTACAAAATGCTTGTATACTTCAACCATTTGCTGAAGAGCATCCTCACCATCTTGCATACGCTGCATCATTTTTTTAGGTGAAGCCGAAGCTGTTTTTGTCTCCTTAATAGGAAAAATTGGTAAAAAAATATTTTTTGCTTCTGGTATCTCTTGATCTGGTTGAGCATTCCGTTCTTCAAGTGAACGAAAATCAACAACCTTTTTGATCCCATACTCGCTTAAATAATTCTTATCTTGGGTGTCTAAATGATTGATACTGGCAGAGCGGATTAGTTTGCGATGAGCAACTTTACGCCCATCCTTTGTCTCATAACCACCCAATTCCCGTAGATTTTCAGCATGTCGAACCGCTAAAAGTTTAGGCATTCAACAAACCTCCTTTTTGCTAAAAGTATAGCACAACCCAGAAGAAAACGCTTTTCCAATCCAAAAAGGACTTAAAACAAGCGCGCTTGTTTCAAGTCCCTTCTGAGTTATGCCAAGGCACCCATTGGGTCCCACGGAGCTAAAACAGTTGGTTCTGCCTCAAAGGCGGCCAATTGTTCTTGCGTTAAAAATTCTTTGCGAACAACGATTTGATACGTGTATTCATCCATCCATTCGTCACTCATAACAAAGAATCCCTTCTCACCGACTTTTTCGCCCCAACTATTTTCAACTTTCCATTTTTTCGCTTGGTCATCAATCAAATCGACACCCGTCAAAACCATCGCGTGGGTCATCATACTTTCACCATAATCCAACCGTTCCGCTTTGGTCATTGTCAAATCAACATCAAACAAATCATCAACATCATACGCATCTAATGCCATAATACCGCTATCGCGAGTGGAAGATTGACCGACATCACAACCGAACCAAACAGATTCTCCTTGTTCCAATTGTCTAACAGCTAAAGCCTTAAACTCGTCCATTTCAAGATTCAAATATTTTACTGGTTTGTCGCCTACCACATTGCCTAACATATCGACAGTGTAGGACTTCATAAACGGTTTGTCTTCCGTTGGTGCATTGATAATACTTACATAATCATCTAAATTTACACCAACATACTTCTCATAAAAACTTTGCGGTGTTAATGCTTGATCCAAATGATAGTTCTTTTCATCATCACGATATTCAAAGTCAAAATTATCCGGCGGAGTCCCCAATGAAATCGCTAAAAGATTATAGACTTCTTGCAGCATCGCTTCACGATTGGCTTGTATCTCCTCATCTGTCGCTTCCTCTGCTGCCATTTGGCGTAATAAAACAGCATGTTTACGCAATAGTTTGTTCAGATAATTATTTAAATCGCGAGAGTTCGAGCTGTTGCTGCTTTCTGGCATCACACTTTTCGGTACGACCCCATATTTTTGAAAAAGGGACACGATCATATCCCATTGACCGCCATCTTGTTGCGGTGTTTGCAAAAGAAAAGCAACTTCGCGACTCGATGTAGGTTGTTCCGCTGTCTTTAAAATATTTTCATAGAAATAATTTGCCTTTTCGTATTTATCCCAAAAAAACGTATAGTTTTGTGAAAGCTCGAAGTCTTTCAATTGGAATGTCGTCAACATTTTATGACGGAAGGTATTTAGTGCCGCGAACATCCAGCAACGACCGGATTGTTTTTGATTCGCTACTTTGCCTGTCGCAAGATCAATCGAAAAGACCGGAGTATTTTCAACATGTGTTTGTATATTTTCGGCAGAGGCACGAATCCCGTTTTTTACAACGCTTCGTTGCAATGCGACTTGTTTAGAATTTTTTTCAAAAGCTTCACGAAAAGCTTCAGTTCGTTCATTTTCAATTTTTGCCATAAAAAAGCCTCCTTGGCCTCATTTTACGCTTAATGAGTCAAAGAGACAATTAGTTTACAAGCTTGGCTGTAATGCTCGCTTTCCTCGAACGATCCAGCGACCGACTTTTTTACTGGATAATGCCGCCGTTAACAGCATACTTCCAATAAACAGCAGCAGGACTTCTACGGAACTAATTTCAAAATCAAAATCTAGCGCCCGCAGTCCCTTAACTAAAAATCCATGGAGTAAATACACCGTCAGCGTATTTCTTCCCCAGTTAGAAAAGAAGTAGCGGCCTTGGGGTACCAGCATCAAAAAGGCGCTGATACCAATCAAACCGGCTGCAAAGAAAAGCAATCGCTGCGGACCTCCAAGCAAGGGATGATTTAAATAGTCTTCATACGGTTTAGAACCGAATACCCAATATTTGTTAATCAAATCATTTCCTTGGATAAACAGAAACAAGCCGCTAAATAGCAGGATAGCCAACCATTTTTTAGGATAAGACCTCAGTTTCTCAATCCAACTTTTAGGAATCACATATCCCACCATGAAATACGGGAAGAACGTCAATGTCCGCTGAATGGCTAAGTAACGATCAAAAATCGGAAAATAGCCGACTAGTAGTGCAAGAATTACGCTGGCAATCAAAACTTGTTTAACAGTGAAACGCTTCGTGAGATGAAGAAAGACATTCCAGCAGAACAAACTCAATAAAAACCATAAAGACCATTGCGGGATACCAAGGTCTAAACTAAAGGAATCCTGCAAACCGATCAATGTATAATAGCCGGAATAAAGTAGTTGAAAAAAGATATACGGAAGCAGCAATTTTTTTACCAGACTCATGATTGGTTTGGGGCCGCTTTTCGCAAAGTAGCCTGAAATTAAAATGAAGGCCGGCATATGGAAAGTAAAAATGAAATAGTACAAATCATTATATACTGGATGATCATTCACAAACGGTTGCAAGAAATGTCCGAATACAACTAAGATCATCAAAAAAAGTTTTGCGTTGTCAAAATAGGCATCGCGTTTTTCCATTTTATCCCCCCTCAATTTTGAGTATAACGAGGATTTTTACCAGTTTCAAAAGGATTGCGCTAGTTTTAAAAAAAGGTCATGCTTTCCTCAACATTTCCCTCACATTTAAAGACTTTATTCACAAAAACTTCATTTTTTAGGTGTAAAAAAATAGAGACAATAAAATTGTCTCTAAAAACTCCGGCAGTAGGACTCGAACCTACGACATCATGATTAACAGTCATGCGCTACTACCAACTGAGCTATGCCGGAAGAATACTTTATTATCATATCAATTTTTAAATCATCATGCAATCATAGATTGTTCTTATTAAAAGATCAGTCGCGCATTTCATTACATTGTGAGAAAAGTACACTAACACGAACTAGGAGAATTTTTATGCCCAGACGACTTCATCGAAAAAGAAAAAACATCAAGCTAAGACTCGGTCTTTCAATTCTATTAATAGTTATTCTAGCGTTAAGCGGGATCTACATTGAGCACGCTCGCAAGCAACAGGCCGCCGCGGAAAAAAATACGGATACCGAGCTTGTCAGCTTGCCCGAAACATCGAATGGCTTCAAAAATAAACAACCAATCGAACCAAAAAATGCCGTTTCGGCTAATATTGAACAAGCTTTAGTAGAAAAAAACTTTAGCGGGACCGTTCTAGTTTTTCAACAAGGCAAAGTCATTTTGAACAAAGCCTATGGTTGGAAAGATCAGGCCAAAAAAATTCATAATACAATTGCCACACAATATTGTATTGGGTCTGTTCAAAAAGGACAAACTGCTTATCTGATTATGCAAGCCGTCAAATCAGGTAAATTGTTCTTGGACGAAAAGCTTAGTGCCTTTTTCCCTCAAGTACCTAATAGCGAAAATATTTCTATTAAAGATATGTTGAATATGAGTTCTGGTTTGCGAATCGACGAAAAAAAAATCGAAACACTAAATACAACCGATACAAAAGAAATACTTTCCGAAACACTTCGCCAAACGACTGTTTCTCCAAATGCCGGTTATTCTTATCAACCAGTTAATTATGTCTTGCTAGCAGGCATTTTAGAACAAATCTATCAAACGGATTACAATTCTTTATTTGATAAGGTATTGAAAGATCCGATGGAATTAAAAGAGACTGATTTCTATTCTGAATCGAATAAGGATCAAGCTCTATCCTATTCGCAATCAGCCAATGGCCCGGTCTACGCACCGACGACCGCATCGTCTTATGCTGATGAGCTTGGCACAGGAAACGTCTTTATGTCCTCAGGCGATCTGTATCAATACTTTCAAAATCTCTTCAACGATCGCTATTTAACAAGTCAAGATCGTGCTGAGCTTTTGCATACCTATTTAGGAGAAAAATATGCCAGCGGTCTCTATACATTGGCAAACAGATACCATACACGCGGCGTTAAAGCTCGCTTCGAAACAGTCGCTGATTTTTCAAAAGATGGAAAAAACGGAATCATCTTGCTATCAAATGTTTGGACTCAACCTAAAGGGTACGATGATTTCGTTGGTCAGTTATATACTAAGGTTGCCGCAGTTTCTTAAGCGGCGGCCCTAGTATAAATAAAGATTTCAGATCATTCGATAGCAACTTTTTTTCTGTTTAAGCAGTTGACAAACAGCCTTTTCTTCGCTATTCTATATCTTGTGTTAAATAACTATGCCGCCTTAGCTCAGCTGGTAGAGCACCACCATGGTAAGGTGGGGGTCGTCGGTTCAAATCCGACAGGTGGCTTCCTAGGAACGTTGAGAAATCAACGTTCCTTTTTTATGCTTAATTTCCTTACAAACAACACAAGATAAAATTGGACAAGTGACAGCCCCAAAACTGTTCCTCCAAAAATATCAGTTATCCAGTGGACTCCGGATACAATTCTTCCTATGACAAGCGCAACCATTCCTATAATGCATAGATAGGATAAATACTTTTTGAGCATTCCCTCTTCCTTGCTCAATAGATAAAAGGCTGAAAGTAAAACGGAAACAGCAAGAAATGTATGACTTGATGGATAAGAAGCCTCTAATTGCCCCTCCACTAAAATCGGTCGATAATTGATCACAACCTTTTCAAAAAAGATATAAAAGCCAGCTATAGCCGCGTATAAAAATCCTAATCCAAGAATTTTCTGGTCAATCAAGCTAATTTTCTTGCGAATACATAATTGTAGAAATCCGCGAAGCGCAAAATAGCCCATGAGTAACAAAGGAAAAATTCCTAATATCTCCGTTACTTGATACCAAAATGAATGAGTTCCGATCGTACTAGAGAAAAATTGATTGATTGCCGCAAATCCTATCTCAGAATGTCGCGGTCCAATTTGCTGTACATCGATCATTTTTAAACAAATCGTGTACAAAATAAAAAATAGAAATAATCCTATCGGTAGGTGTAACGCCTTTTTCTTTCATCTGCTTCTTATGCTCCTAACTTTTTATTTGGCAGCTATCCAACTAAAAAGTAGCAAGATTATCAATAAACAAAAAGAAGCGCATCGTCACATAGACGTGACGATGCGTGTCATTGGCTTTTTAATAGGAATCCCACCTTGGTTGCTAAAATCATTAACATATAAGTAGCAGGGTAAGGATGTCTGGTCATGATGAATAGAAGTATGCCGATCAATGTCAAAATTAGGGAAATTTCCTTGTTCACTTTCCGTTCCCTATTAGAAGAAACGAGCTCGTACAATCCAAACGAGATAGTTAAAATAATAAAGATCATAAGAATCGTTTTTAGAAATAGGGTCTCAGGATATAAATGCCACATTGTTACAAATGCAATACCATCTCCTCTAGCTTGTCCAAAAATAGGGAGCAGTATCAGCAACCCAACCATACAGTCTAAAATACCTAATAGCAGCTGCTGGAACTTTTGTTTCTGCCTTTTCTTATCGTTTTCTGCAATCGAGATCAACTCGCGATTAGAAAGTAATTCATCAATCGAGATATCAAAAACCTTAGAAATAGCCTTGAGTGACTCAATACTGGGAAACCCTCTACCCGACTCCCACTTCGAAACGGCCGTTCTGGAAATAAACAGCTTATCCGCTAATTCTTCCTGTGTCCACTCTCTATTCTGGCGTAATTGTTTTAGTTTTTCATTGAAATACACAACATTCCTCCAAATTCTCTTTCAACAATGGTTTTGTCCATAAATCATACCATAATAGAAATTTCTTTTTCGGACAAAAAAAGAATCAGCAGAAATATCGCTGATTCTTTCACTCATTGCTATAGTTTATTCGTCTTCGTCATCATCACTATTGATTCGTTCGTTAACGTGACAAATATTATTTGTAGCTGATTCTACTAGCGCAAGTTCTGTGCCGATCATTTCACTGTTGATAAAATCAATTACCATCGGCATATTCATTCCAGCATACAAATCGATTGCTTGTCCTTCTAAAATCATTCGCGAAACAACGTTGCAAGGAGTACCGCCCATTAAGTCCGCCAAGACGACAAACTCATCTAACTCGGCAATCACTGCTTCAAATTTGACACGAAAGTCTTCTGCTGATTCTGAAGGAAGCAAACCGACTGTATAAATGTTTTCTTGCGGCCCCATAATCATTTCTGTACTCTTTTTTAATTCCTCGCAAAAGAGTCCATGACTGACTAAAACTAAATTTTTGCCCATATAATTCCTCCGTTACATTCTGCTGAAACTGACAATTCAAATGGTATTATTTAGAAATTACACCTAAGGCAGACAAAGCCACACAAACAATTAAAACGATAAAGATTGCTTTGGTAGAAGTCATATTCTTTTTACCTAGCATCCAATAAACACCACCGACGATACCAGCTGGCAATAAGCGTGGCAAGATCATGTCTAAATTGTTTTGCATGTTTAGCGTAACATCGCCAATACTTGGTGCCCAAGAGAATTTTACATTAATCATGGTTGCAACAAGTGCTCCGACCATGAAGACCCCAAGTAAAGTCGCTGCATCAGTTAAAGCGGTCAAACGATGCTGCATCGTTGTAACGAGCGAGATTCCTTCACGATAAGCAAATTCCAACTGTTTCCAACGAAAGATCATGACCGCGATTTGTGCGATGATCCAAATAAAGATCCCGGTTGGATTTCCATTGATCGCCATATTGGCAGCTAGAGCGCCAAAGATCGTTGGAATTAAAGCCGCAAAGATCGAATCTCCGATTGCAGCGAAAGGTCCCATCAACCCTGCTTTTAACCCTGAAACTGTCTGTTTACCACCGATTCCTTCTTTTTCTTCGATCGCCAGATCGATCCCAGTAATGATCGTATTGAAGAAATTCGACGTATTAAAAAATTGTGTATGGGTTTTCATTACTTCTTTCAATTCTGGTGTATCATCGCCATAGATCTTGCGCAGCTGCGGCAAAATCGTGTAAAGATACCCTGATCCTTGCATCCGTTCATAGTTCCAACCTAGCTGGAAAGTGAACAAGCTTCTGCGATTGATCTGCTTAAAATCTTCCTTCGTCAACTTGTAATTAGATTTCGTCATCTTCGATCTCTCCTTCATCTGCATCATTGGAAGCATCATCTTTTTTCGGTGCGGGCGCATTTGGTATCATCTGCCCATTCTTATAGCTGATTGCGGCCAAGGCAAAACCAATCAACGCAACTGCTAACATTGGCAGTGCATTGAAGACGCCGCTGAAGTCTTTCACCACACTAGCGACTCCCGTTCCCAATAATTGCATATTGGTGAAGACCGTTCCTAATAAGGCCGTCAATGTGAAGCCCAGAATCAAATAAGGAAAATGTTTTTTGACTGGCAAGTAACGTAATAAAATTGCAAACCCGACTGCTGGCAAAACTGCACCAGCTACTGATAACCCATCACCTAACCATTTTAAATCACCATTTAAGACAGCCACAACTTTTTCTACTAAGCCGCCACCGAAAGCCAAGGCTAGAAAGACTGGTGTCATACGAGATAAGGACCATGGAAGAGCACCCATTAAGAAGTTCCGTTCGATACCTTTATAATTCATATCCTCAACTAATTTATCGATCCGATGTGCAAAGTACGTATTGGCAAAACGAGCCAAGATGTCCAATTGAATCATCAAGCTGGCAACCGGTACTGCGATGGCTGCAATCGCTTGTTCAGGATTCATGCCTAATGCTACGGAAAAGGCTGTTGCCAAAATTGTCCCGGAGTTCGCATCGATTTTTGATGCCCCGCCAAATGTACCGACACCTAAAACGGTCAATTGCATACTACCACCAATAATAAGTCCAGCTTTTAAGTCTCCCATGACTAATCCGGCAAATAATCCGGCAAAAACGGGGGCGCTTAATGAAGAATAAACTTGCAGCTCATCTAAAATTTGATACCCTGCATATAATGTTAATAATAAGATCTGCCACCATAAGATATCCATTGTATTACCCTCCTATTTCGCTAAAAGACTCATAAAGTCTTCTGCTTTATCACTTGGGACCATTTGTGCAATCAAGCGAACACCTTTATGGTTCAGTTCATTAAATACATCCACGTCCTGATCAACAACATTGATTGACTTTGTAATTGAACGTGTTTCATTCGATTGCGACATATTCCCTACGTTGATCTCTTCAATCGGTACACCTAACTCAACTAGTTTTAACAAACGGTCTGGTTTACGCACGACGATCAATAATCGTTGAGAATCATATTTACCAGCTAAAATATTATGTGCCGCTTTTTCGATTGGCAATACGCTCAATTTCACGCCGGCTGGTGTCGCAAGTTTCAATCCACTTTTTTCAATGTCATTTTGAGCGACTTCATCATCAATAACCATAATGCGGGAAATGTTCAATTTCGTCGTCCACAAATTTGCCACCTGTCCGTGAATCAAGCGTCCATCAATTCTTACTCCGATAATACTCATGCTTATCCCTCTTTCATTTCTATATATAGTGGTTCTTTTAATAAACTTATTTCAGGTTGATACGTGCCTTCAGTTTCGAAAATGACGATCTCGTTGTTTCCTTTGTTTAGCAACCCTTTAGGAATGTATAGTGAAAGCGTAGGTCCCACTTCCCAGAAACGGCCGATATTCGTTTGATTAACGAAAACGACACCTTTACCAAATTTTGCTAAATCAAGAAAACAATCTTCAACTTCCTCCAAAGCTACCTCATAGCGATAAAAACTTGGCTGATTGGCCTGCCACTCTTTTGAATAATCGATGTTCTCACATGAATCCAACGGCAGACAATAGTGCTCCCAATTAGTAATAAAATGCAGATCCGCCATCACTCCGGTACGAATTCCTTTTTTCTGAGTATCCGCAAATAATTTATGACCGTAATTGACTCGCCCCATGTTTTCGATTAAAACATCGATTTGGTTGTTCGCTTGTTTCAAAGGAACGGTTATATCCTCGCCTATCTCCGTTTGATACTGTGTCGCCTTCAGCTCCTGATTGACAAACAGCTGGCTGCGGTCGCGACCATCAATCACTCTCAATCTTTCTTCTTCCGCGTCTTTTTCAATTGTCGTTCGATACAGCAAGTACCCGGTATTTTGGCCTAACTGCTCCATTGTTTGCGGATACTTCGAGCGAACAGGTTCGCTGAAAGTCTCCAACGTAGCAAACAAACTAACCTTATCAGTTAAAGGAATACTTTCCTTTTCCATCGTCTGCTTAATCAGCGGTTCCATTTGCGGAATCTCAGGATAATTCTCGCGGATCATCTTTTGGATCGCATAATATTTCTTAGTTGGATTTCCTTGTTCGTCTAGTGGCGCGCCGTAATCATAGGAAGTGATCTGCGGTAAATCAATCACTCCGCGAGCAGAGCTGCCATTCATAAAACTAAAATTGGTTCCCCCATGAAACATGTACAAGTTGATACTTCCCTGGACTAGGACCTCTCTCACTGCCTCAGCCAATTCTTGCGGGTCGCGTTGAATGATGGGTTCTTTCCAGCGATTAAACCAGCCATCCCAAAACTCCATACACATTAACGGCCATTTCTTGTCATGTTCATCAAAGAAACTTTGCATCGATGCGAAATTCTCTTTTGCTTTAGAACCAAAATTGCCAGTAACTAAAATATCTTCATCGATCATGCTGCCAGCTCGCAAAGTCGCCCGCCAAGGACCATCTGATGTGAAAAGCGGCGCTGTAATGTCTCGCTCAATCAGCAGGTCACGAACCGAACGCAGATATTCTTTCTCTTCTCCATAGGAACCGTATTCATTTTCAATTTGGATCATTAGGATATTGCCGCCATTAGAAAGCTGATGCGGCACAATCTTTTTCAGCAGAACATCATAATAGTCAGCGACATGATTCAAATAAACGGTTTCATTTGAACGGATTCGAGTTGATTCATTTAAGAGCCATGCTGGAAAACCGCCAAACTCCCACTCGGCACAAATGTAAGGTGCAGGTCGAACAATTGCATAGAGCCCCAAATCCTGAGCAGTCGATAAAAACCGTTCCAAATCCAAAATGCCCTCAAAATGGAAGTCATTCTTTTTCGGTTCATGCAAATTCCACGGTACGTAGGTCTCAACCGTATTAAATCCTAAGGCCTTCAAGTTATATAATGAATGATACCAATCGGCAGGATCGACCCGGAAATAATGAATCGCTCCAGACATAATCTTGAAAGGTTCTCCATTCAAAAGAAACTCTTCTTTAATTTCAAAAGTATCCAAAAGCTCACTCCTCAATGAAAGCGTTTTTAATATATTAATATATTAAATTATTTTAAATAGAAAGTCAATCCTTTCTATTCTCTTCTGATGTGTTAAAATCAAGCCATAGAGGGAACTCAAACTATTCTAATGAAATTTTTAGTCCCTATTCATTATTTGGAGGAATATTATGGCAATCCCAAAATATCAAATCATCAAAGATGAGCTGAAGCAGCAAATCATTTCTGGTAAATTTGAAAATGGCGACAAGTTTTATACCGAAGCAGAATTGGCAGAGATGTTCAAAGTCAGCTCGATCACAGTTATTCGCGCATTAAATGATTTAGTGAAGGACGGTTTTCTGGTTCGTCATCAAGGGCGCGGCTCCTTCGTCTCCCGAGCTCGGAAGGGAAAAGTAGTCGAATTTTCCGATATAGAATTATTTCCCATCAGCCACGATCAAGTACAAGTGCTATCGATCGTTCGCGGCAATGATCCAGAATTTTTGAGCAAGCTAGAGCTGTCGGATACTGCTTTCTATTATTGTATTGAACGGTTGCGTACCACAGAAGACGTCCCTTACATGTATCATCGGACGTATTTACCGGAACAATATGTAAATTCGAATTTTCCGGAATTAGGCTACTATAGCTCAATTTATCAGCGCTTCAAATTGGATTACAACATTCATATGAACGAAGAGAATTTTACCGAAACCAATGAAATCAAATTTCCTACTCCTAACGAGGAGGCCGAAAAACTACAAATTTCTACCGACGAACCGACCGTTTTACAGATTCGAGTAACAAAACGGCGGGATACTCAACAAGTACTGGAATACGTTGAGACCTATAAGAAATGGAACTTCTACAAGATCGAACTGGTTTCAAAAACAAATTAATGCAGATCGAGCTAACGCTCGATCTTTTTTACGGTTATTTTTTCAAAATGGTTTTTCACGTTGGCTGGATCGACATGTCCGGTCTTGTTTTCTTGGGCATTTGCCATCCCGGTCGCCATGCACATCTTCAACAGATCCATCGGAGGCATCGCTTTCGATAGTCCATAAGCAAAGCCTGCGATCGTTGAATCACCGGAACCAACCGGATTAACTACCTGAATTGTTGGAATTTTTACGCGATAAAAAGTGTCTTGATATTTGGCAATAGCCCCATGTTTCCCTAAAGAAACAACAATCCATTCGATCTCTTCAAATAGAGGTTGAGACAATGCTGCCTGAATATCATCCAGCTCTTCTAAAGAAAACGCTTGTCCCAATAAAGCCTCTAACTCTTCCAAGTTCGGTTTGATTAAATAAGGTTTTTGTTTGGCTGTTATAACCTGTTTCAAACTTTCACCAGAGGTATCTACTAAAGCCTTTACTGCGTGCTGTTGCGCAATTTGGACTAGTTTCTGATAAAAGTCTGACGGGAATCCCTTTGCTAGACTGCCAGAGATTGTTACAATATCCGCTTGTTTTATCAACTCTTCGAACTTTTCCAAAAAGGCGGCCTGTTCATCTTCTGAGACTGTCGGACCAGATTCTAAAATCTCAGTCTGATTGCCTTCATGCAGAATCGCAATGGAATCGCGACTTTCTTCAGCAATTGGTGTAAAGTCTTGCTTGATCCCTGCTTTTTTTAATTCTTCCGCGATGTATGCTCCATGAAAGCCTCCAAGAACACCGGTCGCCAAAACATCCCCGCCCAAATCATGAATGACGCGGGTCACATTGAGTCCTTTTCCACCGGCCGTCTTTGTTACCTTATTGGTTCGATTAACAGTATCGATTTTCAAGGTAGCTAAAGGGTAGGAAATATCAATCGAAGGATTCATCGTTACCGTTACTATCACGAAATCACCTCCTAATTCCTAATTTATTTTTTCCTGCCGTGTAATATCTAGCTGGATATTCTATTTCATGACGGCTTCTTCAGCGACTTGAACTTTTTCGAACCAAGAACTTGCCGTTTGGGCTAGAACCTTATTCAAGCCTTCAATATTTTCTCGACCTTCTTTTTGCAACCATTCACGAGCAGCCGCTTCACCTGATTCGATGTAAGGTTTCACGCCATTTTTCCAAGTAGCACGTCCGCATAAAACACCGTTAAATGTTGAGCCGGCCTCTTTAGCAAAGACTAACGTTTGTTGGAACAACTCTGTTGAAACACCAGCGCTCAAAAAAATGAAGGGCAAATCTGTCGCTTGGCTTTGTTCTAAGAAATAGTTTGCGGCTTCTGCTTTGGTATAAGCTGTTTCACCTGTTGCGAACCCTTCGACATAATTCATGTTGACCGGCACTTCGACTTTCAAGACATCCACTTTGTATTGCGGTTTCGAAAATTCCTTCATCATCTCATTGACTTTATGTGGTTTTACTTTGGCATATTCCAATGAGCCGGCATCGCTATTTTGAGCATCATAAGAAACCAATTCTAAATAGAATGGCAGGTCTTCTTCCGCACACTCGCTGCCTAATCGTTCAATAAAAACATGCTTTTGATGATTGATCGTTTGATCTTCATCGACATCATAATAAAGCAAGAACTTGATCGCATCTGCTCCTTGTTCTTTCAAACGCAAAACAGACCAATCCGCTAATAAATCTGGTAAACGACCTGGTGTCGTCGCATCATAGCCGGTTTTTTCATAGGCTAATAATAGACCTGCATCTTCATGACGAGCTTTAGCTGCCGGCAAGCCATATTCCGGATCTAATAGAATAGATGATGCATAGGGGGTCAATTCACTGGAGACTAATTCCTTGAATCCTTCAATATGTGCATCTGTTGGTTCTGCGTCTAATGCCTTGATCATCTTCTTCAACGCACCACGCTGATCGATCGCCAAAGCACTGATAATTCCCTCTTTTGTTGATAAGCGATCCATCGCCGCCTTTTTGCCTGCTGTTAATGTAAGCATGGTTCTTCCTCCCAATTGACTCTTACTTGTACTCATGAATCGTTACGCCTTTTACGACACGGTTAACCGTTCCTGTTGGTGACGGGGTATCAGGTTTGTTTGCCACTTTGATTGAAGTCAATAATGCTACAGTCTGTGCCACCATGACATCTGCTAAGGCTAAATAGCCGTCGGGCAATAATTGTGCATCTGTTGAAAATTCAAATTTGTTTCCTGAGAAATTACGTTTACCTGATTGGGTAATGGCAAAGACACCGGAAGCGATTTCATCTTCATGAACTTCTTCTAAGACATCCAAGTCATAATCACGTGTATACGGATCATTGTTAACAAAGCCGAACATCACTGTTTTTTCATTGATGAAGGATTTAGGCCCATGACGGAATCCCATTGATGAATCGAAAACTGTCGCTATTTTGCCAGCTGTTAATTCTAAAATCTTCAATTGCGCTTCTCGGGTCAATCCAGCTAAACTTCCTGAACCGACATAAACGATTCGTTCATAATCCAGTTCAACAATCTTTTCAATCTCAGTCTCGCGAGCAATAACCTCTTTGCCTAATGAAATTAGGGTTTCAACATATTGTTGTTTTTCTTTTAAGTCGGTTTGATCAAAGGTCAACAACGCTCCTAGAGTCATACAAGAAAAACTACCTGTCATCGCGAACCCGTCGTCGTTCGAACGAGCCGGCATCAATAATAGGAAACTGTTCGATTGTTCCTTGCTGATTTGAGCCAATTTTCCATCTTCCGCACAGGTAATCGATAGATGATGGATCGTATCAACCACTTGGTCGGCAACCTCGACAGCCGCTATACTTTCAGGACTGTTCCCGCTTCTGGCAAATGAAACCAATAATGTCGGTTCTTCCTTAATCAAATATTCTTCCGGTTCTGCCACAATATCCGTGGTACCGATACTTTCAAAACTAAAGGTTTGACGATCGCCATGTTTGCGCAAATAAGGAACTACGGTATCGCCGACATATTGTGACGTACCTGCACCAGTGAAAATCACCCGTGTACGTTTGCCTTGTGCTTGTTTTTTAACTTCTGCTAAAAAGTTTTCTAGTTCCGATTGTGCGGCTTGATAAAGTCCAACGGTTTCTTCCCACAATTCTGGTTGCTGACGGATCTCGCGAGTCGTGATCTCCGCACCTAATTCTTCTAATTTTTCTTTTTCTACGGTAAACATGCTGCAACTCTCCTAACTATTTCGAATATGGCGAATCTGATAATGAAATTGATCCGCACGAGCGACACTCAAAGTAAATTCAATAATTTCATTTTTCATGTTGTAGGTTTGACGGGCCAAATGAAGAACCGGCGCTCCGATTGGAATCATCAATTGTTTCGCATCATCTTTCGCGGCGACACTGGCATACAATTCTTCATCGGCTAAACGGACTGTTTGATCGAAATCCTCTGAAAAAAGATCATATAGCGGCTTGCTGCGTAAAAGCTGGTCGTCTAACGTTAAGAAGTATTTGACCGGTAAATAGCTGTCCTCGATCATTAATGGTTCCCGATCGGCACTACGCAGCCGGCTCAACTTAAAGACGGTTTCACCTAATGACAGATTAAGATGCTGAGAAATAAATTTGTCTGCCTCGATTTTTTCAAAAGATAAAATTCTAGTCTCTGGATTTCGTCCCAGACTCTTCATTTGCTCGGTAAAACTATACGCTCCAGCTATATCCGCGGCGTCCTTTTTGAGATCAGAAACAAAGGTGCCCTTTCCATGACGACGATAGATATAACCATCATTTTCCAATTCCTGCAGAGCCAAGCGAACCGTCGTCCGACTAACTCCATATTGTGTTGTCAATTCTCGTTCAGAGGGCAACTTATCATGAGGAATCATGCTCGTTTCCATCCGTTTTTTCAATAAATCAACGAGTTGATGATACAAAGCTTTGTTTTTAAACGCATTTTCCATGGGATTTTCCTACCTTCATAACTGGTTATAACCACAACCCAATGGTAAGGTGGTTTTTTTATGTTTGTCAATACAAAAATTTTAGAAACAGAATCAATATTTAACAATCATTGATTTAAAAAGGTTTCATGTGTCGAAAATCCTTTTCTCAGAGATTCGGAATTTCTCTTCTGTTCTTATTTTTGGACTAAACGAATCAAAAATCTAATACCAGTTGCATGTAGTGGTACTCAATTAAGTACAAAAAAAGTGCCGACCAAATGGTCAGCACTTCAACTCTATTTTTCATTAGAAAACAAGAACCGGCGTTCCTACTTCCAGCATTGGGTACAATTCATCCATTTTAGCTGGCGGAGTATTGATACAGCCATGAGACCCTCGATACAACCACAGGTCCCCGCCATAAGCATATTGCCAATCAGAATCATGAATCCCAACACCTGTTTTATCAATCGGCATCCAATAACGTACGGGACTGGCATATTTTGAGCCGTCATCATTCAATCCCCGCAAAACCTGATCCGTTGATTTACTGGTCACGTAATTTATGCCTGGCGGCGTCGGTGTCGAAGGTTTCCCGCTGACAATGTCAGTCTCAAAATTCACTTTTCCATCTTTGTAATACCACATGTATTGATTTTGCAAATCCACCTCTACATAAGTATTCCCGATATTCGTCTGCACATTTGGCACATCACTCTCTACCAGCGGAACTCGGCTGAAGTTTTGTCCTTCCAAGATTTGAGCGGACAATGCTTTGACCTCTGCTGGAATATCGATCGACCAACTATAGATTCCAACGGGCACAGCAACATTTCCCCGGCGCGTGCTGCTAAATTGTGTAGGATTATTTTTCGTATTATACTCTTCATTCAGTTTCGTTAGATAAGCGGTCACTTCATCCTGATTCAACGATATTTCTTTCTGCTCGTTTATCGTAAGCCAATTGCGCAGCTCGTCAGTAGAAATTTTCACCTGTTTGCCGCTGATCGTATAAACCGCCTCTAGCTTAGCCAATTGATTCATTTCAGCTTTCCGTTTTCTTAGTCCGCTGTCCTTTTTTGTTAAAATCGGCTGCGCGTAATAATTTTCCGCGTTCAATGAATTTTTGCCATTTTCCAAGTTCTTTCTCAAAGCCTTTTGTGCGGCCGCCACATCAATCGTCGTTCCTTGTTTTTCAGGAACGATTACGAAATTGTCTTTCTTCCATTCGATCGTCGCATTCTTCGTGGGAATCCGCGTCGCATTTTTTTGAAGAATCTCCATTCCTAAACCTTCCACTAGTTGATCAACTTGCGCTTGATCATACGTACTAGAAAGTTGATGCTGACTCCCTGTGAAAAAGTGCAATCCCCAAGCAAATGGATTCTGCTGCTGCTTGATCCCAGCAAGCTCTTTCACGTGATCCTTCTGCCAACCCAAATCGCTTCGCTTGATGTTCCTCCACGAAGTATTATCTAAACGAATGGCAAATGGCGCTTCTGAAAATTTTGCTTTTATTTTTTTGTTGGCCTGATTGATGGTCAGTCCACCGACATTAATGCTATTAACCTTGGTTTTAGGCAACAATCGATCTGCATATTGAATACTTTTAAATGAATAGAAACTAACAACGACAAGTAAAACTACCAAACTGATAATAATGATTTTTTTCTTTTTATCTTGAAAAAAATCGGTCTCAAACCCTCTCAAAAAACATACCCTCACTTTTCTTGATTAAAATCGGTCTTTTCACAGCAGCCACCCAACTGCCTAGAGAAGGCCATTCCTTTTGCTACCATCATATTCTACCAAAAAAGTAACGGCCATTGTTCTATAATTTATATTTTTTTAGTGAATATGGCGATTTTCGAGGAAGAAAAATTTTTTTCTCGATATTTTCCACTAATTAGTATTCGAAAATAGCTTTTAAATAATTAGGTGATCGCGAAGGTAAGACTGAATATAGTATCCTTTTTTTGTTTGTTCATTACTATTAAGTTATGAATGAAACATGAAATAGCTGATCATCCATTCTACGTTCAGGCTGATCGATGGCCATCTGGATCTTTTCGGCATAGGCCTTGCCTAACTTCTTATAAGGCTGGTGAACACTCTTAATTTGCGGTCGTACGATCTGTGTAACTTCTCCTCCATCAAAACCGACAACGGTGATCTCTTGATCCATTATTTTCCCACTATCGTAAATTGCTTGATAACAGCCGATGGCTACCATGTCATCACAACAGAAAATGGCACTAACATCTGTCTCATTTAATAATTCCGAGGCCCCTTGATAGCCTCCTGCAATAGTTAAAGGCATCTGTTTAATATATTTTTCTTCTATTAATAGGCCACAATCTAGTAACGCTTGCCGATAAGCTTCAAAGCGTTCTGCCAAATGATAGTGCTCGGAATTGTCTATTATCAGACCAATCTTTCGGTGCCCTTGAGCAAGCAGCCACTCAATGGCTCGATAGACACCCGAATACTCATCAATCTTGATCGTCCCATAAAACCCATCATTCAGACCACGATCGGCAAAAATTACTGGAATATCTCGAAAGCGTCCATTTTTAAATAGCTTCTTGTCCTGATAATCATTCGGCGTAAATAATAAAATACCTTCAACCGCAATGTTTGCCAGCTGATTTAATAATTCCTGCTCTTTATCAAATTCATGATCGGACTCGCAAATAATTAGATAGTACCCCTGCTTCTCTAATTGATGTTTGATTTCTTTTAAGATAGCCGCTGCAAATTGTTCCGAAAAATCAGGAACGATCACACCGATCGTCTTGGATTTTTTCGCAATAATATTTGAAGCAAAGTAATTGGGCGAATACTCCTGCTCCTCAATCACCTTTAGCACTCTTTGTTTCGTGGCCTCGCTAAAGCGCCCGCCTTTTTGATTGATGATCTGAGATACCGTTGTGACCGATACTCCCGCCATTTGCGCTACTTCCTTTATCGTAATCTTCATAATTCACCTCGCACATTGTTTTCTTCGTTTACCTTTTCTTAAGAAATATTTGGTCGTTTTTCCGATTTTTTCTCGGTTCAATTTTCTGATTTTTTACAGCAGAATTTCAACATTGCAACTTTTACTAGCGCTTTCAAAAAAGGGCGTTCAGAATAGGGCTCAAAATCCTTATCAACTAGCTCTTTTCAATTATTCTTAATAGAGATTAAGTATTTCAAAAGTCCCATTTCGGTGATAAGTTGTTACATTTATACATTACTCTGTAACCTATTGTCACTGGTTTATAACCCATGCAATACAAAACGATGGTAAAGTATGTCTCGTAGTCGAAATGACTGATTTAAAAAAACAAAAAACTTTTTTGGAGGAATTTACATAATGAAACTTGGAAAAACTCTAGTACTTACGACTTTACTTACAGCCGGTGCAGCATTTGCATTAGGAACAAGCGATGCTCATGCAGCAGAAAACTACACTGTTAAATCTGGTGATACGTTATCAAAAATCTCAATCAAATTTGCTGGCGACAACAGCTTAGTTGATTCCATTGCAAAAGAAAACAATATCTCTAACGTTGACATGATTATCGAAGGTCAAAACTTAACAATCGATACGGACGCTAAAGGAAACACAACAGTGACTCCTGTCCAAGAGCAAGCGGCTCCTGCACAAGCAGCAACACCTGTTCAAGAAACAGCAGCCCCAGCTCAACAAGCGGCACCCGTACAACAAGCTGCAGCCCCTGTTGCTGAAGCTTCAACACCAGCAAATACCAGCTCAGCTAAAGAATGGATCGCACAACGCGAATCTAGCGGTTCTTATACTGCAACAAACGGTCAATACATCGGACGTTACCAATTATCAGCTTCTTACTTAAATGGTGACTACTCTGCAGCTAACCAAGAACGTGTAGCTGACCAATATGTAACTTCTCGTTATGGATCATGGGAAGGCGCTCAAGCTTTCTGGCAAGCAAACGGCTGGTACTAAGTCGAATAAATAGACTAAAATCCCTCATTCGAGGGATTTTTTTTGGTTACGTTTGATTAACATAGCTCAGACGCAATATGAAAGACTCTATCAATCTGAAAAAACACGGTTGACTGCGGCTGGAATCTCTTCAACCGTTGCTGCGATTTTATCCGCCTCAGCATCCGTCATTTCTTGCAGATCGCCAAAACCATACAAAACACCGATGCTCTTTAAGTGATTCTCTTTAGCACCAATGATATCAAATTTCCGATCGCCGATCATTACAGCCGAGTCGCCCTCTAGCTGCTCAAGCGCATAAGCAATCACATCTGTCTTCTTTGAACGTTCTCCAGCTAAGTCCGCTCCGAAAATCCCCGTAAAATAGCTTGAAAGATTCACGTCTGCTAGGATCTTCTTCGCATAAAATTCTGGTTTTGAGGTGGCAATCGCTAAAACATAATCTGCCGACAACGCCTCTAGAATTTCTTCGATCCCCGGATACACAGCTAACTGCTTAATTCCTTTTTCTGCATAGTATTCACGATAGATTTCGACCGCTTTTTGCGATTCATCCTTATTCAACCCATAAAGATGATTCAGCGTTTCATCCAGCGGCGGCCCAATAAAAGTATGCAGCGTAGCTAAATCAGGGACTTCCAGTGCTTTTTTCTCCAGCATATAACGAACACTATTCAAAATTCCTTCACTGGAATCCGTCAAGGTACCATCTAAATCAAATAAAACAATCTTCTTCATCATCTACCTCCTGTCCCCATCCTACTGATTCCTTTAACAAATATCAACCCAAGGCAATATTCTTGCTAAAAAAACTTATTCCACATATACTTACTTTTAGTAAGAATTTTTAGGAGGAATTTATTATGGACACACAAATTCGCGGATTACACCACGTTACAGCAATGACTTCTAGTGCCGAAAAAAATTACCGCTTCTTTACGGATATTTTAGGCTTGCGTATGATTAAAAAGACCGTCAACCAAGACGACATCGAAACCTATCATTTGTACTTTACCGATGATGCCGGTGCTCCTGGCACAGACATGACCTTTTTTGACTTCCCACAAATTCCAAAGGGAACGAAAGGGACAAATAGTATCTCTCGGACTGGCTTCCGGGTTCCAACGGATGCTTCTCTAGCTTATTGGGCACAGCGCTTTTCAGATTTAAACGTGGCTCATAGTGAAATCAAAGAACGCTTTGGTAAAAAGTATCTAGAATTTCACGATTATGACGATCAGTTGTTCCAATTAGTTTCAGATGAAAAAAATCACGGTGTCGCTGGCGGAACTCCTTGGAAGAATTCAAATGTTCCTGCTGAACATGCGATTTTTGGTTTAGGACCAACGATCGTAACCGTAGCAAAATTCGAACATTTAAAACTAGTTTTAGAAAACTTATTAGGATTCAAAGAAACGGCCGCTGAAGATAGTCTTCATCAATTTGAAGTTGGCGAAGGCGGAAATGGTGCTACAATTATTGTAGACGATCAGCCCGACATGATTCCAGCACAAGAAGGCTATGGAAATGTGCATCATTTAGCTTTGCGTGTTGCTGATGACGAGGCACTTCGCGATTGGATCGAGAAGATCAATGCTTTAGAGTTTCCAAACTCCGGCTTTGTCGATCGTTTCTATTTCCAATCTGAATACTTCTTAGCAGCACCAAATGTTTTATTTGAATTAGCAACAGATGGTCCAGGCTTCTTACAAGATGAAACCTATGATAATGCAGGAGAGATCTTATCCTTACCGCCTCATCTACAATCAAAACGCGAAGAAATCGAAGAATATGTTCGCCCCTTTGATACATCTGATGCCAATAAAAAACGTCAATAAGGAGGAAACCATGCTCTTCTATTCCGCTAAAGATCTAACAACTAAACAGAATTATAAGTTTTTGACTGGCAGCGTCATTCCACGACCGATTGCTTGGATCACGACAATTGATCAAGAGACAAAAGTCATAAACGCTGCTCCCTTTAGCTATTTCAATGTTGTTGCGAAGGATTTACCTTTAGTCAGTCTCTCAATCAATCGAAATGATCAAAAGATGAAAGATACTGCTCGTAATCTGCTTCAGCAAAATGAGGGTGTAATTCATCTTGTGGATGATAGTGTATTAGCGGAAATGAATCAATCCTCTGCCAGCTTGCCCGCTAACGAGAGCGAACTATCTGATAGTGGTCTCACACTTTTAGATAGTCAAGCTGTTGCCGTACCAGCTATTGGTGAAGCACCGATTCGTTTTGAGGTTCGGCTGCATCAATATATCCCAGTCAAAGATCATCACGAGAAAATCATCAGCGACCTGTTTATTTTGGAAGTGTTGAATTATCATTTTAAAGAGACGCTTATCAATCAGGAAAAAGAATATATCAACTCATTAACATTCGATCCATTAGCACGATTGGCCGGCAATACTTACAGTCATATCGCAAAAACGCTGGATCTCAAAAGACCAAAATAAATAAGGAGTGGGCTCGTTTGAGCTCACTCCTTATTTTCACGTAGATCAATAATTTGCACATTTCCATCAATCATACCGCTAGGACCTTTTAGTTTAATCAAAGACATCCGTGGATCAAAGATCAAAGACATCTCATCCTCCAAATACAGTTTAGAATGTTCTTTGATCGAGATTTTACCGATCGTACTTTCAACATCCATTGTATAATCTGAATCGTCTTGATCCTTATCCAAGATTAACAAACGAAAGCTAATGTTTAGCGCACAACTACCTGATTTAGAGTATCGGCCTACACCGTCATCCAAGTCTAAAACAATTCGGCTATCTTGATACTTCTCAAGTCGTTTTACCAATTCATCTGCAATATTTATATACATGATTCTCATCACCTCAAATAAAGCATAGCACGATTCCACCAATCAGCTAAATACTTTGCTCACAAAAAAAGACAACCCATAATGGATTGTCTTAAGAACTCCGGCAGTAGGACTCGAACCTACGACATCATGATTAACAGTCATGCGCTACTACC
>NZ_JAQDPG010000019.1:0-49116 GCF_027659535.1 Enterococcus malodoratus
GTTTTAACTTAAATAATAGAATGGACTTTCTCATTTACACAAAATATTTTACACTCTCACATAAAAATTGTGATACAATTCAGTTGTAGTTTTAAAGGATATTATGGTCACTAAGTTAAACATATAAATTTTTATGGAGGTGTTGTAATATGGCAAATTTTTACGGAAATGATCCTTTTTTCAACAATGATATGGATGATGTTTTCAATCAATTATTTCGGCGCATGGATAATCAAAATTCGGAGCGTGCACGGTATTTAGTTAATGGACAATCGTTGACACCGGATGAGTTTACTCAATACCGAGCAACTGGTAAGCTACCCCAAAATAATAAAACAATAGAAGTATCTAAAGATGGTAAACAGGCTGTTAAAAAAGGAGGGATTTTAGAAAAGTTAGGGACTAATTTGACGGAACAGGCTCGTGATGGCTTACTAGATCCAGTGATTGGACGTGAGAATGAGATTCAAGAAACTGCAGAAATTTTGAGTCGTAGAACGAAAAATAATGCAATCTTAGTTGGTGATGCCGGTGTAGGTAAAACTGCAGTCGTCGAAGGTCTGGCACAAGCAATTGTGGCTGGTAAAGTTCCAGAAACGATTCAAGATAAAGAAATCTATTCGATTGATTTATCGTCTTTGGAAGCGGGAACTCAATATCGCGGTTCTTTTGAAGAAAATATTAAACAGCTGGTAGAGGAAGTCAAAGCAGCTGGTAATATTATTCTATTCTTCGATGAAATTCATCAGATTCTCGGCACGGGTGCCACTGGTGGTGAAGATGGTGGCAAAGGATTGGCTGATATCATTAAACCTGCTTTGTCACGTGGCGAGCTGAGTGTAATCGGGGCTACGACTCAAGATGAATATCGCAATACTATTTTGAAAAATGCGGCTTTGGCACGGCGATTCAATGATGTTGTGATTAATGAACCGACGGCCGCTGACACTTTACGTATATTACAAGGTATTAAAGAGCTGTACGAAAAACATCATCATGTTGTATTACCAGATGATGTTTTGAAGGCGGCTGTGGATTATTCAATCCAATATATACCACAACGCACTTTGCCAGATAAAGCTATCGATTTGATCGACATGACTGCGGCTCATTTAGCGGCTAAAAATTCGCAAACTGATGTTGAGACATTGGATCAACGCCTTAAAAAATTAGAGGCAGCTAAGGAGGCCGCCATTAAAGCGGAGGACTTTACAAAAGCCGCTGATATCAAGAAGTCGATCGAGGAAACCAAGCAAAAAATTAAAGAAACGGATCAAAAAGAAAAAATCACTGCCACGATTGATGATGTGGCACAATCGGTTGAACGTTTAACTGGTATACCAGTTTCTGATATGGGCGCTAATGATATTGAGCGCTTGAAAAATCTTGATAAGCGTCTGAAAAGTAAGGTAATCGGTCAAGATGAAGCGGTTGAAATGGTAGCAAAAGCAATTCGGCGTAACCGTGCGGGCTTTTCAGAGGGTGATCAGCCGATTGGAAGTTTTCTGTTTGTGGGCCCAACTGGCGTAGGAAAGACTGAATTAGCTAAGCAATTAGCCTTAGATATGTTTGGAAATGAAAATGCGATTATTCGGCTAGATATGAGTGAATATGCTGATCGTACAGCTGTGTCGAAATTAATTGGTACCTCGGCTGGATACGTAGGCTATGAAGATAATGCTAATACTCTAACTGAACGGGTTCGGCGTAATCCATATTCCATTGTATTATTAGATGAAATTGAAAAGGCTGATCCACAAGTATTAACGTTACTGTTACAAGTGATGGATGATGGGCGCTTAACGGATGGACAAGGCAATGTCATTAATTTCAAAAATACGATTATTATTGCTACTTCTAATGCTGGCTTTGGTAATGAATCATTAAGTGGTGACGAGCAACGAGATCGGTCATTAATGGATAAGTTAGCACCATTTTTCCGCCCAGAATTTCTGAACCGTTTTAATGGAATCGTGGAATTTTCACATCTGACTAAGCAAGACTTAAGTCAAATTGTCGATTTAATGTTGTCGGATGTACAAAAAACTTTAGCCAAAAAATCCATCAAACTTGAGGTAACTAAAGCGGCCAAAGATTGGCTGATGGAACAAGGCTATGATGAAGCAATGGGTGCGCGGCCGTTACGGCGAGTAATTGAACAACAAATTCGTGATAAGGTAACGGATTTTTACCTTGACCACTTAGATGTCAAAAACTTGAAGGCTGATTTAGTGGATGATGAGATTGTGATATCGGCAGCTTAGCTTAAATGGTTCTGTTGCAAAGTTTTAAATAAAGAATAAAATCCCTTACGGTATCTATGATTTAAGCTGGGATTCCCAATAATACCTTGATTTCAGTACAGACCGAAAACCCGAAGAGAGTGCCTTCTTTTCGGGTTTTCTTATATAATCCTCGGATGGCTTCCATGCCTTTAATCGTGGTAGAGGCAGTGCGTAAACTTCGATAGAATTTATTGCGTCTCTTTACTGGACGATGGTCTTGTTCAATCAAATTATTCAGGTATTTAATGGTACGATGTTCTGTCCCTTGATAAAAGCCGTATTCTTTTAGTTTCTTAAAGGCACTTGTAATAGAGGGGGCTTTATCTGTGACTACAACCTTCGGTTCATCAAACTGCTTCACTAACCGCTTAAGAAAAGCATAGGCTGCTTGTGTGTCCCGTTTTTTACGTAACCAAATATCCAAGGTTAAACCATCTGCATCGATGGCTCGATACAAATAATGCCATTTTCCTTTAATTTTGATGTACGTTTCATCCATTTTCCATGAATAAAAGGATTTTTTATTTTTCTTTTTCCAAATTTGATAGAGTAGTTTGCCATATTCTTGCACCCAACGATAAATCGTCGTATGAGAAACGTTAATGCCACGATCATATAAGATTTCTCGAACTTCACGATAGCTAAGGTTATAACGAAGGTAGTAGCCCACGGCTACAATAATCACATCCTGCTGAAATTGCTTTCCTTTAAAATGATTCATCGTCATTCCTCCTGCTATCTTTTTCTATTATTCTACCTTATTTGATAGTAGATTTAAAACTTTGCAACAGAACCATTTTGTGCAACGATTCAATTGTTAGAGAAATCGAGGGAGAGTTTAAACCTTTGGGAAATCCAACAGAAGTTGCTTTAACGGTATTAGGGCAAAAGGCAGGAATCAAAAAATCAGATCTAATTGAAGAGTATTCGGTCATTCGTACATTGCCATTCACAAGTAGTCGTAAAATGATGAGTATTATTGTCAAAAACGAAGAAGGATACAAATTATATACAAAAGGTGCCCCAGATATTTTGTTAACAAACAGTAAGGGAGTATTAGTAGATACTATTATTGATTATTCGGAAGAAGCTAAACAAGCATTTAATAATAATATTGAAAAGTATGCTGATCAAGCATTACGTACTTTAGCGGTAGCACATCGAACTTTAACTAAAGAAGAAGCTATGAATGCCGACGTTACAGAATTAGAGCAGAATTTAATCCTTAGTGGTGTGGCGGGGATTATAGATCCAGCTAGAGAAGAAGTGAAAGAATCAATAAAAACGCTTCATGAAGCGAATATTGAAGTTGTAATGATTACAGGTGATCACGAAAAAACTGCCCGTGCGATTGCCTACGAGTTAGGGATCGTTATTGATAAAAATGCTCCAGTAATTAAAGGAATAGAATTAGAAAACATGACTGATGAAGATCTATTTAAAATAGTTAGATTAACCAATGTCTATGCTCGGGTTTCCCCAGAGCACAAGCAAAGAATTGTTAAACAATTACAAGCTCACAACCAAGTTGTTGCAATGACAGGAGATGGCGTGAACGATGCACCAGCGCTTCGTGCAGCTGATATTGGGATTGCTATGGGGATTGCTGGGACAGAAGTTACGAAAGATTCTGCTGACTTGATTCTATTAGATGATAAATTTACTACAATTGAAAAGTCAGTCCATAGCGGGCGTACTATTTATGGGAATATAAAAAACTTTATGCGCCATGAGCTAACAACAAATGTTGCTGAAGTTTTATCCCTGCTTATCGGGTTATTCTTCTTTACTAATACAATCGGTAATGTTTCAGGAGCAACTCCGACATTAACAGCTCTAATGGTACTATGGGTTAACATGGTTAGTGATGCAGTCCCTTCGTTTTCCTTAGGATATGATATTGCTGAATCTGATATCATGAAAGATCATCCACGTAATTTGAACGAATCAATTTTGGCTAATTATACATGGTCTAGAGTACTAATACGAGGAACAGTAATGGGACTGATGGTGTTTTTAGGATTTTGGCTTGCTGCCAAATCTGGTTTGTCTAGTAATGAAGCGCAAACAGTGGCCTTCTTAACTCTTGTTTATGGTCAACTTTGGCATGTCTTTGATGCAAGAAGTTCAAAAACTTTATTTAGAAGGAACCCTTTCAGCAATAAACGTTTGATTTTGGCCGTATCTTTTGCAGCGATTTCATCATTTTTAGTTACGATAATTCCATTTTTTAATATTGTTATGGGGACCGCGCCTTTAAGCACTCCTATATATCTACTAGTCTTATTTATTCCTGCATTACCAACACTAATATTGTCCGGAATTAAGGAACTATTTAATATTAAGATATGGTGAATAAAGATTTTACTAAAATTACAATATAAATAAAAGTGGCAACTACAAAGCATTCCTTTTTGAGGTTAAAAGTCGATCAATCACAACATTTTATTTCCTATTCTAAATCATATATCCTAAATAAGTATGAGTACTTTAAGAAGAAAGAGGATGAAAAATAATGGAGTTCATAGGGGTTTTATGTCTGATCTTAGTCAGCACTACTATAGCGGGGCACTTTTCAAGGCGGTTGGGCATTCCTGCTGTTATCGGACAGTTATTAGTGGGCATTTTGTTAGGTAACGCCGGATTAAAAATAGTTCATCCAGATATTTTAGTAGAAGATTTTTCCGAAATCGGAGTTATACTTTTAATGTTTCTAGCGGGGTTAGAAAGTGATCTTTCTTTACTGCGAAAATATTTTCGTCCAGGAATGTATGTAGCTGTTTTAGGTATCTTGTTTCCGGTCATATTAGGAACATTAGGTGGTAGTTTTTCCCATATTGCGTTAAACGAATCTTTTTACTTAGGTCTGATTTTAGCAGCTACGTCTGTTAGTATTTCAGTAGAAGTATTGAAAGAATTAAATGTTGTTAATACAAAAGAGGGATCTACAATCTTAGGAGCTTCTGTGGTTGATGATATATTAGTAGTTTTAATTGTCAGTCTAAGCATGTCTTTTTTAGGAGCATCAGGAGATAACAATCAAACACTAGGGATTATGCTAGTTGAACAAGTATTCTTCTTTATAGGAATCTATTTATTCATTCGTTGGGGCGCGCCTTATCTAATGCGATTAAGTAACAAATTGTTAGCTGAATCTTCAGTAATTATTGTTTCTCTTATTTTGTGTTTGAGCATGTCCTATTTAGCCAATCTTATTGGATTAAGTTCTGTTATAGGGTCTTTTTTTACAGGTGTTGCTATTGGGCAAACAAAGGTGTGGAAAGAAGTTCAATATAATATTGAAGCGATAGGTTATGCTGTTTTTATTCCTGTCTTCTTTGTGAGTATTGGCTTAGAAGTTACTTTTACAGGAATTGGAAAGCAACTGATATTAATCCTGTTTTTGACCCTTTTAGCGATTATTTCAAAATTGTTCGGAGGATACTTCGGAGGGAAACTAGCAGGATTCAATAATCATAGTAGTTTGATGGTTGGCTCTGGGATGATTTCCCGAGGAGAAATGGCTTTAATCATTGTTCAATTGGGTGTTCAAGCTCATTTAGTTAGCAAAGAGTATTATTCTGCTTTTATATTGGTAATCCTGTTTACAACACTATGCTCCCCATTTTTATTAAAGCATTTCACAAAAAAACTCTACTAAAGTTAACTATGTGTAGTGATAATATACTCCTATAATATGATTGCAGAAACTTTATTCTTAATCTTATTATAGGAGTATATTGCTTTTTTACCTAGATATTTTGTGTTTTTTAACTCCAAAACTGATCAGAAATATGGTACGCTTTTCATAAGTATTAATCATACTTCATAGAAAGTAGATAAGTGAAAAATACTTGTATTAATATTTAGATGTACCTAGTTTCTTAAACATGAAGGATAATAATGAGAACTAATAAAAAAAAGAGAATCAGAAAAAAAATTCTACAGCTAGAACAATTACGATGATTTTTACCTGTATCATTGTTATAGGAACTGTTTTATTAAAACTTCCTCTAAGTTCTAAATACGGACAAAACATTAGTTGGATAGATTCATTTTTTATTGCAACATCCGCTACTTGCGTTACTGGGTTATCTCCTCTTGCTATTCACAACCAATTCAATGCGTTCGGTCAAATAGTTATTTTATTTTTGATTGAAATTGGGGGAATAGGTTTCATGTCTATCCCTGTACTGTTTTTTTCTATTCGACGCAAAAGAATCAATTTTAGTACCCGAATTTTATTAAGGGACTCAATGAATTTAGAAACCAAGTCTGGTGAATTTAAGTTAGCCTTATCAATCCTCAAAATTTCTTTTCTCATCCAATTTATAGGAGCTACAATTTTATCTTCTCAATTTATTCCTAAATATGGAATACCCCAAGGAATTTGATTTGGCATTTTCCATGCTATATCCGCTTTTTGTAATGCTGGTTTTGATTTGTTTGGGAATAGTCTGATTTCATTTACTGAAATGCCAATTGTTTTATTGACAATTAGTCTCCTTATAGTTTTTGGTGGGTTAGGTTTTATCGTTTGGATTGATCTTCTTCAAATAAGAAGAAAGAGACTGAGTTTACAAAGTAAATTAGCTTTAGCAACAACAATCATGCTAATCCTAATAGGATGTACATTCTTTTCTAGGACTATTGAATATCAAGGCTCCATTATCAATAATATTTCAAATATTTTTTTCCTAGCGATAACCCCAAGAACAGCGGGTTTCTTCACTTTAAATTACGGAACAATTAAACAGTACGAATTAATGATTACGATGGTTTTAATGTTTATTGGGGGAACATCTGGATCAACAGCAGGTGGATTAAAAACAACGACGTTTTCTATCTTAATGCTAAAAGTTTTTAGTGTTTTTAAAGGGAAAGAAAGAACGGATATATTTTATCGATCAATAAATGAAGCAACCATTTCAAAAGCTATGACCTTATTTGCGCTATCTTTAATCATATGTACTGCTAGTATTTTCATATTATCTATTACTGAAGTATCCGAGCAGTCGAATTTAATTACGATAACTTTTGAGGTAATATCCGCATTAGGCACCGTAGGTCTTTCCGCAGGTATAACGCCTACGCTAACTATAGTAGGTAAACTCGTTATTATTTTCTTAATGTTTATCGGAAGAGTAGGAAGCTTGACTGTTATAGCCTCTTTAAACAATAAGAGCAATGAACAAGAGGCAAAAATAAAATATCCCGAGGAAATAATCATGTTGGGTTGATGAGCTCCCCTATTTAATATTGAATAGAGGTAAAACAATGATTAAAAATGTATGCAGAAAATATCCTAAAGATAGACATCAACGAATGTAACATAATCTGATTGTGTTACATTTGATGAATTAAATCTATTAGATCGATATACCAATATGAAGCATTAACATTGATAAAGAAAATTATCGATGTTAATGCTTTTTTGGTTCTATTGATTATTCATCAAGCATAAAAAATACAGAAACGATTGACGATTTATAGATATTCATCTATATTAATGCATAGATAAGCGTCTATGTTTAGGAGGATTAAGTATGAACTATGATGAAATGTCAGTAATGCTTAAAGCACTTGCTGATCCAAAACGGTTAAAAATCATTGATATATTGTCTTGTGGCAGCTTATGCGCATGCGATATTTTAGATCATTTTGATTTTACTCAACCGACCCTTTCACACCATATGAAAGTATTAGAAAAAGTTGGTATTGTGCTTGTTACCAAAGATGGAACATGGCACAGATATCAATTGACAGATAGCTTTGTAGATCAATTTATGGGTTCAATGATGCAATTATTTTCTAATGAAGAGAATTGCATTTGTGATACATCAAACTGTAATTGTAAAGGAGAAAAAGAAGATGAAAAAATTGGAACTATTTGAACCAGCAATGTGTTGCTCAACAGGAGTGTGTGGACCTTCTGTAGACGAAGAATTACTCATGGTGACTTCAGTTTTTGAGACATTTGAGGGAATAGATTCAGTAGAAGCTTCACGTCATAATCTTACAAGTGATCCAGATGCTTTTGTTAATAACTCCACGATTTTAAAGTTGTTACAAGAAAAAGGAAATGATATTTTACCAGTTACATTGCTAGACGGAGAAATTGTCAAAGAAGGATCTTATCCTACGTTAGAAGAATTTGGAAAATATGGTGCGATTCACTTTGTTGCTCAGCCGGTTAATAACTCTGGTGGATGCTGTGGAGGAAATGATGGAAGCGAAGGCTGTTGTTAACAGCCTCTTTTCTAGTTTAAGTAAGGAGGAGAATAAATGTTACAATATATGCCCCAAAAGATGGGCTTAACTAAATATCTATTTTTCACTGGTAAAGGTGGCGTAGGGAAAACAACTACCGCTTGTGCGACAGCCACTTCTTTAGCACAAGATGGAAATAAAGTAATGCTGGTTAGTACAGATCCGGCCTCAAATCTACAAGACGTCTTTCAGACAACGTTGACTAATAAACCTACTCCAATAAATGGAATCAATAACTTAATGGTAGCTAATTTTGATCCGATCACGGCTGCTGAAGATTACAAGGAGAGTGTTGTTGGGCCATACCGTGGCATACTTCCTGATAGTGCCCTTGTAAATATGGAAGAGCAATTGTCAGGGTCATGTACAGTAGAGATTGCAGCATTCAATGAGTTCGCAAACTTTCTAACTGATAAAGAAGTTGCAGAAGAATTTGACTATGTCATTTTTGATACGGCTCCAACAGGCCATACACTAAGAATGTTACAGCTACCCTCTGCCTGGAATAATTTTCTTGACGAAAATACTACTGGCGTTTCTTGTTTAGGTCAATTATCAGGTTTAGGTGACAAGAAAAATATGTATGAAAAAGCAGTAGGAACTTTGGCTGATGAAAAACAGACAACGTTAATCTTAGTTACTCGACCACAAAAAGCACCTTTAGTTGAAGCAGAGCGAGCGTCTGAAGAATTATTAAAATTAGGAATTGAGAACCAAAAATTAGTCGTCAATGGTTTGCTAGAAGTGTATGATGATGCTATTTCAGAGGAAATACACTCTGAACAACAAAGTGACTTGAACAACATGCCTAAACCATTAACTAAATTTGAAGCATACTACATTCCTCTCCGACCTTACAATGTCACTGGGGTAGATAAGCTTCAAATTTTATTGAACAATCAACAGCCTACTATCGTAGAACAGGAACAAGAAAGCGTTGATTTTCCTAATTTAGATTCAATAGTTAATGAGTTCATCCGAACAAATAAGAAAATTATTTTTACGATGGGGAAAGGCGGTGTAGGAAAAACAACCGTTGCAATAAAAATTGCTGAAAAATTAGCGCAATCTGGAAAAAAAGTTCATTTAGCTACAACTGATCCTGCTGATCATTTAAACTTATTTATTTCTAGTGATTTACCCATCTCAATCAGTCATATCGATGAGGAAAAGGAATTAGAAACATACAAAGAGGAAGTTCTTTCAAAGGCTCGTGAAACAATGAATGCAGATGATGTCGCTTATGTTGAAGAAGATCTTCGATCTCCTTGTACGCAAGAAATTGCTGTTTTCCGGGCATTTGCGGATATTGTAGACAAATCAGAAAATGAAATTGTTGTGATCGATACAGCCCCAACAGGTCATACATTACTTTTACTGGATTCTACTCAAAGCTATGCAAAAGAAGTAGAAAGAAGTTCCGGAGAAGTTCCTGTTTCCATTCAAAAATTGTTACCTCGGCTTCAAAATGAAGAAGAAACTGAAGTGCTTATGGTCACATTACCAGAAACGACACCAGTCTATGAAACGATGCGTTTAGATGAAGATTTGGATCGTGCAAAAATCGCTCATACCTGGTGGTTAGTAAATCAAAGTATGTTTGCGGCTGATACACAAAATAAAGTATTAAAAGCACGTTCGTTCAATGAATTAGAATGGATAGAAAAAGTATCTGAACTATCAAAAGGAAAATTTGCTGTTGAAGAATGGCAACCGAACTTTAGCCCTTTAGGGGTATAATTTTTTGCCAATACATAGATGTACATCTATGTATTGATTTCTTAATGATGGAGGATTCAAATGAAAAAAAATGAAAAACAACAAGGATTGGGAATCTTTGAAAAATATCTAACTCTTTGGGTAATAATTTGTATGGCACTTGGCATTTTAATTGGAAAGTTTCTACCGATAGTACCGGACACACTAAGTCAATTTGAGTATTATAATGTTTCTATTCCAACAGCCATTTTAATTTGGTTAATGATCTTTCCTATGATGTTAAAAATTGATTTTGGAAGTATCGTAAACGTGTCAAAAAAACCGAAAGGTCTGATCGTTACTTGTGTTACTAACTGGCTGATTAAACCTTTTACTATGTATGGTATTGCAGCCTTTTTCTTTTATGTTGTATTTAAGAGTTGGATTCCATTAGACTTGGCCAAAGAATATGTAGCCGGCGCTGTTATACTTGGCGCAGCTCCATGTACGGCAATGGTTTTTGTTTGGAGCCATTTAACTAAAGGAGATGCAGCGTATACGCTTGTTCAAGTTGCAGTAAATGATCTAATCATTCTCGTGTTATTCGCACCAATCGTTGCCCTTTTATTAGGTGTAGATAACGTTGTGGTACCGATGGCTACATTAGTATTATCAACTATACTTTTTGTTGTAGTACCCTTACTTTTGGGCGTTATTACGCGGATCTTAATTATTAAAAATAAAGGTTTGGACTACTTTGAGAATGTCTTTTTAAAGAAATTTGATTCTGTAACGATCATAGGATTACTCCTTACACTGGTGATCATTTTTTCTTTCCAAAGGGAAAAAATCCTTGCTAACCCTCTTCATATTCTGTTGATTGCTGTACCTTTAACAATTCAAACATTACTAATTTTTACGATTGCTTATACTTGGTCAAAACTTTGGAAATTACCTCATGATTTAGCGTCACCAGCGGGTATGATAGGTGCAAGTAATTTTTTTGAACTGGCTGTTGCAGTCTCCATTTCCTTATTTGGATTACAATCAGGTGCTACCTTAGCTACTGTCGTTGGCGTTTTAGTTGAAGTTCCTGTGATGTTACTCTTAGTTAAAGTGTCTAACAATACCAAAAAATGGTTTATGCAAAGCCCAGCAAATTTAACACATATTGGAGGGGAATAGCAATGAAAAAACTATACTTTTTGTGTACAGGGAACTCCTGCCGCAGCCAGATGGCTGAAGGTTATGCTCATAGTATTCTACCCAAATCAGCTTTCGAAGTCAGAAGTGCAGGTATTGAAACCCATGGATTAAATCCTAGAGCTGTAAAAGTAATGGCGGAAGATGGCGTGGATATTTCTAATCAAACGTCTGATCTAATAGACATGGATTATTTTAAGAATGCAGATTTGATCATTACTCTTTGTGGAGACGCAAAAGATAAGTGCCCTACCATTCCTAAAGGAGTTGTTCATGATCATTGGAATTTACAAGATCCTGCACAAGCAATAGGAAGTGATCAGGATATTCTTTCTGAATTTAGGAAAACCAGAGATATAATTAAGAAAAAGATTCTTGAAATCAATAGTCAGCATGATTAAATCTAGATATCATGATTCAAATTATATAAGGAAAAAATTACTGAAGAATATCACTTACAAATTATTGTTACACCATATCTCTGTTCAATACAAGATTATGAGAAGACAATGCATAGATTCGATTGATTATGTATAAATAGATAACTACCTAGATAGTATTGTAAAGTGGTAAACGTTTTAATATACTTTTAACTGAAGACTACCATTGTGGTATTTAGTTGGAGGTGAGAGGAATGTCTGTATTGCATCTATGACTATGAGTGTCTAAGAAACTTAGAGGCTCTAAGAGAGTAAATGAATGCATTCCTCCACTTTTATCTTCTTTATTAATGTGAAAAAAATCACTTTCAGAAGATAAGTTTGGAGAAGCATACTACTTGGTATGTTTCTTTTTTGCGTGCAAGATTATATGGGGTGTCTTCTATTTGGGAAGGAACTGTTTTTCATTTGCTTCTTTGTCATATTGGATTAGAAAAAATTCTTGGCTGATTTGAATACTCAAATCACCATATCAGGAGGATTATAATGAAAAAATTGTTAGCAGTGTCTTTAATCGCGTTAAGTCTAGGGATCGCTGGTTGTGGGAACTCAAATAATGCGACAGATGACTCAGGACAAGAATCATCTAAGAAGGAAGAAGTTCGCTTCAAAGGAGACTACATTGTCGATGCAGATTATGTGAAGGACCATTTAGATGATATTATCTTAATCGATGCACGCGGTGAAGATGCGGCTAAAAAAGGGACTGTGAAAGAAGCTGTTCCGATGACATGGCAATATCTATCGGATGTGGAGAATGGTGCTTCTGGTGATGAGAATTGGGGATTAGTATTAGAGCCTAAAAAGCTGGCTGAACATCTAGGTGAGAAAGGAATTGCAAAGGAGAAAGAGGTTGTATTATTTGCTTCTGCTCAAGAAGGCTGGGGAGATGATGGTCGGATTGCATGGGAGCTTCTTGCTGCTGGATATAAAGATGTAAAAATGGTTGATGGAGGCTTCTCTGCACTTAAAGATGCCGGAGTTAAAACGAATAAAGGCGGTACAGAACTAAAACCTGTCGATGTTGAGATCGACTCAATTAATCAAGATCATATGATCAAAACAGATGAACTTAAGGCGGATTACGATGATTACAAAGTCGTAGATGTTCGTGAGGATAAAGAATACGATGGTGAAGTATTATATGGTGAAGCAAAAGGTGGGCACCTTCCTGGCGCGATTCACGTGAAATATACTGATCTATTCAATAAAAATGGCACACTTAAAAGCAATGACCAATTAACTAAACTTTTTGAAGATGCTGGATTATCGAAAGATGATAAAATTGTCACTTACTGTACTGCGGGTATCCGTTCTGCTTATACACAATTGGTCATGGATATGTGCGGATTTAAAAATGTTAAGAATTATGATGGCTCATTTTATCGTTGGGCTAAAGTAGAAGATGTAGAGAAACAATGAAAAAACTGAGTAAAAAACAAGTAGCTAGAATTATTCTAGTCTTATTGATAGTGATAGGTATCGTGTGTTTCCTATATGTTCCAGCTATTAAATCAAAGCTTACTCAGGTATTAATGCTGTTCCGATCTATGAGTGTGGAGAGTATCATTGGTTATATTAAATCATTTGGTGCATGGGCAATTCTGATTTCATTTCTACTAATGATGTTTCAATCCGTCATAGCTCCTCTGCCAGCATTTCTGATTACGTTCGCAAACGCAGCGATATTTGGCTGGTGGCAAGGTGCAATCCTTTCCTGGAGCAGCGCAATGGTTGGGGCGTTACTGTGCTTCTACATTGCTCGAATTGCTGGAAGAGATTTTGTCGAGAAACTAAATAAAAATTTTTCATTGCAGAAATTAGATGAATATTTTGATCGTTATGGAGAACACACGATACTTGTTTGCCGATTGTTGCCCTTTATCTCATTTGATTTCATCAGTTATGCTGCTGGACTAACAGCGATCAAACCTATCCCCTTTCTAATTGCTACAGGATTGGGGCAGTTGCCAGCAACTATTGTCTACTCGTATGTTGGAAGTAATTTAACAGGTAATAGTCAAAAAATTATGTTTGGCTTACTGAGTATGTTTGCTTTGTTTATAGCAATTTATGTAATTAAACAAATCTATGGTGAAAGAATAAAAAAAGAATCTGCTAAATAAGTTTTGAAAATATTAGAGAGAAAGAATATCCAACTTCTTTATCTCTTTTTGATACTCTATCGAAAGTAACACAAACCGATTGTGTTACTTTCGGCAAAATGACTCTATCCCTTGCGGCTCTAAGGAAAGCGCGTTTTTCCTTTGGTCGCTTTTTGTTTCGTTCGTTTTGAACGCAACATATTCTATGATATAATACGGTTATGTTACATTCGCAAGGAGGACAAAAATATGAACTATGTCGAGCCTATTCGTGACAAAAAAAAGATTGAGGACATGAAAGCAATGTTGGCCGCTGGGAAATTTGGTGATCGCAATGCCCTACTTTTTACATTAGGGATCAATACTGCTTACCGCATTTCAGATTTGCGGACACTGAAGCTGAAGGACGTCTTAGAGATCTCTCGCAACAAAGTCGTGGTTCGCAAACGTCTGGAAATGAAGGAGCAAAAAACCAACAAACACAATTCTGTTTTGATCTCAAAAAAATTAAGAAAATCCATTCTGGAATATGTGATAAAGTATTTTCCGATGGAAATGGTCAATCATCATTTTGATCGTTACCTCTTCCCTTCCAGGAAAGGTGAGGATCAACCGCTGGATCGTGTCCAACAATGGCGAATTTTATCAGAAGCGGCCAAACGTGTTGGATTAAATAAAATTGGGCCTCATTCTATGAGAAAGACTTTTGGATATTTTCTATATAAAAATGGAACGGATCTCGCGTTGATCCAGGACTTGTTAAACCATAGCAGCCAACGAGAAACTTTACGATATATTGGGATCACCCAGGAGGATAAGGACACGGCCGTACAAAGTTTAGACCTATAATTATATCAACAATTAAACATTAGGAATATTGAGCTAGTGGAGCCAAACTTCACATTCTGTATACATTAATTTTTATAGCAGGTAACACGGCGTGTAAGTAGATCTTTAATTATGTAGGTTGTTGAACCAATTTTTAAGAATAGAATATCTTAAAAGATAATGTTGTATAATTGACATATAAAAAAAATAGGAGGTATTTGTAATGACTAGAGCATATGAAGAAGCAGAAGAAAACGAAAGAAAACAGAAAGAGTATTTAATTAACGTGAAGGGATATGAGGCATGTATGGCGTGTGGTGAACTTATAGCACCTCATGAAGAAGGACACGATATAGCAATGTGTAAATCGTGCCAAGAATATCAAATGAGGGATTAGATAAATCAACTGGTCTATATCTTAAAGAGAAGATAATAGATCAAATTGAAGAGCAATAAAGGATCATTTCATTAAAGACGAAGCGAGAAGAATATTTGATTGTTACTATTAATCTTCTCCAATAAAAAGATAAATATAGAAAAATGCCAGCTCCCTATTTTCATTTGGAGCTGGCATTTTTCTGATGTACTTCAGTACGAAGTGTAGCAAGATTATAAAATACATGTTGTCTATTTGCAAGATATTATAAAAAAGAGTAAGTAAAAAAAGTATACCAGTATACTTTTCTACTCATGAAAATGATAAAAGATAAATATGATAAAAGATAAATTATCATATTTATCTTTTATCATAAATTAGCTAAGGTTTTAAATGCGCGTTTTTTGTCTGCATCTAGGGCCGTATCAACATAGTTATCAATCATTGTATCGATTAACTCGTAAGCAAATTTATTGTCGGTTAGTTTCAATAGTAAGTCTATTTGATCTTTCGTCTGACGAGATACTTTGATGTTCGAGTCTTGGTTGCGCGTTACCTTTTTTTTCTCCTTCTTCATTGTAGGGATATTGCTTCTTGTGGTTTCAGCGGATTGATTCGGTGTAATTTTAGTATTTTTTATTAAACCAGATGGTCTGTTTCTTTTTTCCAAATCTGCCATTTTTATTCTCCTTCAAAATAGTTAATTCTTTCTATCAGTTCATTGGAAACTAAATCATATAGATCAATGACTTTTTTGTCGTGACGGTCGAACTCTGTAATTCCAGTGTTATCAAATCTTTTTAGGCGCGCCATGTTAGGGATTTTGATATTGAACATGTTCTCTGATCCAAAAATATTTGTTGCATTCTCTAGCACAAAGTTATCTAAACTAGCATTACCATCCATTAATACTGGCAAAACTCCTACAATTTCGAAATTTCCGTTGAATTCATTTGCTAATTTTTGTAAGTCACTAAGGTATTCAACAGCGCCATCTAAAGATAACTCTTGTGTTTGAAGAACAATCAGCACATAGTCTGATGCAAGGACAGCACTGTCCGTTATATATGATTTAGTAGGAGGAACGTCAATAAAGATGTAATCGTATTGCTCCTTTAAAGGGGCTAATAGAGATTTAAAATGGTTAATTTTATTTGATGTTATCTCGCTGTATCTAGGATCTGTTTCTTCTACTAGTCCGTAAGTCAGATCTAAAAATGTACTATAATTAGCAAAGTCAATGTAACTTGGAAGTAATGACAAGTTAGGCATAATCTCTGTTTCAATAGAAGTAATGTCTCCTTCTTTGATTGCAGACATAAGCGTTTTTTCAAAACTAAACACTTCGTCGCTGTGAAGCTTTTTAGTTCTCAGTAAAACAGTAGTTGCATTCGCTTGAGGATCAAGATCAACAACTAAAGTTTTAAATCCTTTTTTTGCGAGTTCATAAGCATTGAGAATATTATTTTTCGTTTTCCCAACACCACCTTTGTAGTTTCCTACAGTTAATGTGATGGCCATTTCTTTTCCTCCTGACAAATTTATCTAAATATCTATTATCATATTATCATATTAATCTATATGAATAAAGATAAATATGATAAAAGATAAATATGATAAAAGATAAATATGATAAAAAGATACCATTTAAATTGTATGCTGAAAAGAACGTTGTGAGGACAATAGAAAAGGAGATTGGAAGAGGCAAAAAAAAGATATAAATGATAAAAGATATTTAATCATTTATATCTTTATATCTATTATCATAAAGATAAATATGATAATATGATAATATGATACTCAATAAAAAAAGAAGTTGCGTTTGTTTTTCAATTAGTTTACTCTGTTTAAGAAAAATTAAATAAAAAAGACGAATCGAAACTTATTGAATTGGAGTTCAATAAATTCTTAACCCGTCTAACTGTGTTCTTCTCTTTTTTCAAAAAAAGAAAGTGATTGGTAGTCACTTTGCTATAAACTTCAGTAAAGAAATTATAGCTTCTTTTTTGAAAAAAATCAATAGTTGAAGGCTTGTTTGAGTGTGCTCTAATGCACTTTGTTGCCTTTTTTACTTCACTTTGGAGAACACTATTATTTAGTGTTCTCTATTTTTTATGTCTGGAGGTGTGCCAAATGAATTTAACTAGTGTTTATGCAGCGGTGTTGAAGAACGGTTTACGCAAATATAAATATAAAAACAGCAAACTCAAGCCTGTAGGTTCGTCTGAAGGTAATAAAGGGGCGGTTTTCGGTTATCGATCGAAGGATCTCATGATCCAGGGCCGAGGTGTCGTGATTACCTCTGAAGAGGCCTTGTCTGAGAACGAAGATCAATTCACTCATTGGACGCCAAACGTCTTCAGTTATGGCACATACACCAACAGAGATCGTCAATTTGTTAAAGGACACAATGAGAATAATCTGCGTCAAATCAACACTTTTGTTGTCGATATTGATATTGCCGGCGAAAAATTTAATCACGGTGAAATCGTTCTTGCTGCGTATGATCGACTAGGATTGATGCCAACGATGATTTTAGATACTCCAGGAGGATATCAAGCGTATTTTGTATTAAGTGACGCTGCATACGTAACTAAGAAGAGCAATTTCAAAGTGATCAATGTTGCAAAACGTATCTCTGAAAATATCCGCAAAGAATTAGCGAAAGACCTTCCAGGCATCGATGTAGGGTGTAATCATTTTGGAATCGCTAGAATTCCACGAAATGACAATGTTCTCTTTTTCGAAGAGTCGTACTCTTATTCGTTTCAGGAGTGGTTGAACTGGTCAATGACTCAAGCTGCAGACAACAAAGCGGAAGTCATTCCTTTTCCCCATCAAAAGAACGAGATCCGCCAGCTAGATGAAAAGTGGGTTGATCTATTGATGAACTCTGAAAAATTAATCGGTTCAAAGGGTGTACTAGGTCGAAACAACGCTATTTTTACCCTTTCTTTGGCGTACTACGCTTCAAAGTCACCAATTGAGACGTGTGAGTACAACATGATCCTACTGAATGATCGTTTAAAAAATCCACTCAAGGAGTCTGAGATCAACCGGATTATCAAGAGTGCTTACTCGTCGAAGTATGAAGCAGCATCAAAAGACTATATTAGGGAAATCTGCCATACCTGGATTGATTCGAGTTTGACTGATGATCAGTTGTTTTCACAACCAAAAGGCTGGTATAAATTTAAAAAGGATCGTAAGGAACGTGTGAGATCTCATTCAAAAGAGTGGCAGCAAGATATCCTTGCCTATTTGTCGAGCCAAAGTTATACGTATAAACCGTTTGTCTATTCTACAAAAAAAGAGATCCGCGAAGAAATCGGAGTACCAGAACGATCTTTCGACGCAGCGCTTAAAACGCTGAAGGAAAAGAACCAGGTATTTTATCGTGTGACTCGTGGCCGCGGCGGAGGAATTATGATCGCTTCAGTCAAGGCTCTTATGAGAACGATCATCTTAACGAAGAAAGAAGTACGTGAGGCTTATTTTGAGGCGATTAGAGAGGCTTTCCTTGTGCCAGGTACGTTAGTTCAAAAGGTATTTTATCAGTTGTTACCAGCTAAAAAAGCATACACAGAAATCGAACTAATCAGTTTAGAATCAGGCTAAAAGTTAAACCCGCAAACTGCCTATACATTATATCTATGATACGTGTCCTAGGATTTTTGCCTGTTTGAGTATGCGCCTTAGCGCTGGTTGCCTTAGCAACTATTTGGGCTGTCATAAGTTATCAGGGTTTACTAATTTTTAGCTGGGCCTCAGCCCAAGGACGTTCCGTGTACTTTTTCGTCGTTGCGAACATATCTAGACTTTTTGATTAAGCTTTACTGCTGGCGATCGCTAGGGTAGGGTTGAGATAGCGTTGTTTAAGAATAGTTTATGGGGGAGTGATTTTAGTGTTAGCAAAAACTGTACATGTCGTTCTTGAAAAGAGAAAGATCAGCGGTGCTGTTAAATTAAGAAATACAGAATATTATTTTAGAGTGGATCAGCAGAAAATTTCAGAGGATCTAAAGCCTGGAATGCTCGCTTTTTCTTCAGATGGACAGCTTGTTTACGTTCTCGAAGTAATCGATGATCGAACGCCTGAAGAAGAAGCTGCATACACTGGGGTCTTGACGAAAATATTTGATGAAGATCCGGCCATAAAGTCAGGTGAAAAAGCCATCGAGCAGCAAAAAAGGTCAGCTTTTGAAAAGGTTGTTTATACAGGAATTATTGTTGAATTGGTTGATAAGAAATTCAAACGGACTGACAAAAACTTAAAGTTCAAGTCTTCAGAGAAGATCAATGACAAGATCTCTAAAGGGGATATTGTGCCTATCATATTGCATACGAAGGACGGCCGGAAAGAGAAACTATATGTTTTAGTTCAACGGATTATTGAGAATGCGTCACAGAAACAGCGATTCATGAATACAAGACGAAGACCCGTGAGTTGGTTGTATAAAAAGACGGAAAAGGGCTATAAGAAAATGAAATACGCAGATGTAGTCAAGGAGCATAAAGAAGTCAAGAAAACAAAATCGCCAACCATGCCAAAGGAGAACAGACAGTCTGAATCCGTTAAAAAAGGAAAAGCCAGGGACGGAGCAGATAAAGAGTTCAATCGAGAAGTCCACGATTTTGTGATTCGAAAACGAAAAGATTAGGCGTGAAATTGAATCTGATAACTCTTTTTTGAGAGGCGGGATTTTAGCACATTTTGCGTGGATATTCCAAAAATATCATGAACGGGTGTTTTTCAATCCTAAAAGGTAAAAAAATAAACCGAACATGTGTTCACTTTCGGTTAGAACTCTGTTATAATTATCTGTGAGATTAAGACGTCTATCTCATTTGAAAGCTATTTTGATTATTTGTCTATGTAAAAATATTCTGATTCGCAACTATTCTGACAATTTATTTTTCAAAATTCTTATTGTGCTTAATATAGTTACGAGGTTAAATATAAATAACGTTGACTTGCTAGTTGATTGGATGAATATGCCGTTTTATGTGGGAATTGATCATGTGAAGTATCGAATAAGAGAACAGAAAGAAAGGGGATAAAAAAACAGAGAATTAGTATGCTTGGCTAAGTAATTTATACTTGAGAGTTTGTTAGAATGATTCTTTTTTAGAACTACTTCTTGACTTAACAGGAATGAAAGGCTTAAACTGAAAGCGAATTAGTTCTTGCCTCTCAAGCAGGATGCTATATTGTTTGAAAAAAATAACCAAAGGCTCAACTGATCTCGGGAGTTTCTCAGGCTCCGTCAGCGATCAGCTGAGGTAGTAAGACAAGACCCTTACTACGTTAACCCTCGGCTGTCATGGATTTCTCCAGACATTCGTCATTATATCAAAATTAGAATAGTATTGTTAGAATATTTCACCCCAAAAGGGAACGAATTTTCGAGTAATAGGACTTCTATTGATATTTTTTAAATGCGAATGTTGGATAAATGCCCCGTGAGTCGAGTAAGGGATACGTAGTGTAGACTACGTATCCCTTTTTTTGTTGTTTTAGACAAGAGCTGATTCTTAATAAAAAATAGTTGGAGGTGTCCTATGGGTGCAATTGGGATTGAGGTACGAGCAAAAGATTTAGAAACAGTCAGTACAAAAATTAAATTGTTGAATAATCAAATTTGGTTTTTGGAAGAAGGATTTGCGGTGAAGTATTGCTATTTCTTTGAACATGGACGGAAAGTACCTGTTCAGGTAGATCGTGTGAGCGTCGAGGAAATATTTCCCAAGATTCGTTTTATCTTTGATCAAAAGAATCAAGTGATCGCTGAGAGAGCTTGTCCAGACACAAGGCTACGAACGACTAGAAAAAATAAGTGGCTTTCAGTAGGGAATGGCTCTGGAAACAATCGTGCGTTGTATTTTTATCAAATGATCCAGCGGATTGAAGATACGGAGTATGCAAAGCAAATGCTAGCACATTATTACAGTAAAAAATGATTGATCGCTTAACAAGATTAAAGAATCAAGGTTAAACGTTTATTGTTTGCTAGATAACCACTAGCAATTATCTTTCTAACACATTATCCGAAAAGCGCTGATGACGAGGGCTTTCGGAACCAAAACTGAATAGATGAAGTTCGGGAAGTAGAACCCCCTCCAAATTAATCAGCATGGCTACTAAGGGATTTGGAGTAACCATTCAAAAGGAATGGTGAGCCACCAAACATTTGAGGATTTGCGAAGACGTATAATCGATACTGAGCGAATATCCGGCCTCAATAGGAGTTAGATTTCTCCGGTTGTAAAAATCTGCGAAAGCTTTTTGTTCTACGAATACACAATTATTTAGTAAACAATAAACGTTTAACTACACTATGTATCCAGGATACTAAGAAGGGAGCATACCAATGCGAGAAAGAAAAACGATCACACTTCCAATCGGAAAAACAGTCGATCCGATTTGGGATAAAAAGAATATCATGGTAGCAATCAAAGTCATGCCAAACATGAGCTTGTCACTATTTGAAAATGAGGTACTAGACGGTCAATCCATTTATAACTTAGAGAGGATTGTTTTAGTTACAAAGTACAAAAAGCAAACAGAAATCCCTATTAAGCAGGTTGTTTTAGCAGTTGACGGCAGCTATCGCTGCTACGTCACTGATGACGTGAATATCAATCGTGGCGAATTAGTGTTACCTCGTATGAAGAAGAAAAAGTAGGGGCCACCCTATAGTGAAGGAGGGCCCACCTTGCCTACTAAGAATCCGCGAAGGAAATTTGTCTTCAAAAAAGGAACGAGCGAAAAGCTTGATTGGTTAGTAGATCAACAGAATAAGAATTCAAAGAAAAAAGTTTATCCATATGAAGTTGTAGAGGAGTTGATAGAAAATGCATACATCATACAAAAAGCCTTCGGAAAGACATGAACTCGTTCAAATGATCAATCGTGTTTCTATGAGGGAGTTAAGAAAAGATTTGAGAAACGCAAAGTTTTTATCAGTATTTAGCGCTGTTTTAACTATTGGTTTGTATTTTGTCGGCACGGGTTATATAGTTTCTGCTTTTTGTACGATCCTGTCCTATATTTTCGCAAAGATTATCGAAAGTGCTCTTATGAGATCACAAATAAATTGACAAGATTTATGTTCAGCTGAAGTTTGAGAAACATTTACAATTAGAAATTACGGATTTTTATTTGAGGGAGAAAATCGAATGATGCAGCAGGCGTTAACGAAGAGTGAACAACTTAAGTCAGGAGACATTATCAGAATTGTTTTCTATGAACAGAATTGCGGTATAGATGAAACAGTTTTTACAGCGATTGTTGTTGAGCTCAAAGAATGTTTCATAGCTATTCCACAAGATTTCCAAGGGCACATCTTTAACGCAGCGAAAAAAGGAGCAGTTTGGAAAATAGAAATTGATTGGCTTTTAGAAAACGATACGGAAGCGTATCTGATTGAACGATTTGACGATTTAGTGTCAAAGCTTTGGAAAGTTGTCCCGCCAATAGTAATGATTATGAGTGAAATCTTTTGAAGTAAAGTTAAATTTTTGAAGTCACGATAAAAAGCATAAATCATTAGTAGAATACCTAAACTAGTCAAGAAGCTGAAAAAAACATAAAAAAAATTCACATTGACACCTTCACTAACATGATATCAGAAATTAAATGGAAAGTATGCTAACGGAGAATAGGAGAATATCACTTCTTTTTAAACTGCAAAAGTAAAAATACAAAGATAAAGAAAAATAGAGATTCCCACAGAGTTGTCGTCCAACTGAAAGTTTTGCTAACTCCGAAGAACAAATTGCCAAGGTTGGAGACAAAAAGATAGATGAATGTTACCCAAATTGATGTTAGTACTCTTTTTAACACGGAATCACTCCCTTTTAAATAAGGTTATACAAATTAGGATAAAAAGTCTAGTAACGACGGGAATCAAGGCAGAAGTTGCATAAATAAAAAAGACTCTGCTTTAGAGTCTAATTAAAGGACACACTTTGTTCTTTTAATTGTTTGATTATCTCAGTGACATAAGCGTCTTGAAAATCTTTACGGAAGGACTTTAGAAATTCCTCAGAAAAGAAATCAAAATTTTTTTCTGAATATGCTAGCAATTCTTCAGGAGTTTTAAATTCTGCAATAACAGAAGCGCTGTCGAAAGAATCAGCTACGCGCAATGAAACTGATTTCATTAAAGAAATAACATCAATTTGTGTTCTTAACATAAAAATCACCTCTTCTGTTGAGTGTAACATAATTGAATAGAACTATCTGGAACTATCCGGTAACCCAAGTCAATAAAGAAGAAGCATTAAACTAATCTAGTGCTTGTTTAACCTTCATTAGTCCAATGTAAAAGGATTTAGAAATAGATTTACCACATTTTTTACAAGCGTAATCTCCAGTGGGAATATCGTTAAAAACCTCTTTTTCATACTCATGATTACACTCTTGATCTTCTTTTTCTAAGTGCATCTTTCTTAATTCAAGAGAACGTTCTAATTCAATGGACACAGATACTCACCTTCTGCGAATTATTTTTACCACAAGCAATTTTTTTAAAGGGGTAAAAAGATAGTTTTAATAAACCAACTAACTCAGTTTATTGAAGAAAAAACACTGAGCAGTTAACTCAGTGTAAAAGACAGGACCTATTTATTCATAATTTTTTTACAATTATTCACAGCGCTTTTCATTGTATCAAAACTATTGATATCAATGTCGTAGATAAACAGATTCATTTTCATTGATTTGATTTCCTTCAAATTTAAAACGGCAAATATACTTGTAATATTTTTGGATTTAGAATTATTGAAGTGGGCCTTTTCTAGGGAAGAGTACATTCGGTAATTAGAAACATAAACGTGTACAGGATAAAAGTTAATCATTGTTTTCACATCCTCGTGGTATTCAATAACCATAACATTAAAAAGCCCTTTAATGTGAATACGAGGAACAACGTAAGTAAAACGTAATAAGGACCATGAAGGATGAATAAAACCAGCTGTTTCCGCAACTGGCTTAGAGCTAAAATGATGTACTTCGACTGTTTCTTTAGCTCTGCATTAGTATAACACGTATATTTTTGAGAAGTTTATAAATGTTCTAACGAACATCAGATGAGTCGGCTACTCAACCTAGCAATAATATCTGAAATAAGATTTGAAAAATATTGCCAGTGGAGTTGAACTATTGTTCAACATTACTATTTGTCTTCAATTTCATCAATGAAGACTGAAATATCATTTTTGAAAATGTACTTACTAAATTGTTCGCTTAGGATTTGGCTGACATTTCGGTAAGCGAAGGTAGGCGTGTTAGGTAAAGTATAGTAATAAATACCATTTTTTTGATAGATCGGATCAGGTACGGTCGTTGTCTGATTTCCTTCAATTGCATTTCCAGCGTCCGCTGCTATATCAATAATAAAGGCCCCCGTTTTTAACTGCCCTTGCTCTGCAATAGTCATAATGGGCTTACCCGAATCGCCCACTTCAATGCCGTTAATGATAATCGAGTATTTAGAAAGTTGTTGTTTGAATTGCGGAAGTGTTTTTCGATAAAAAAGTCGGACAGAAGAAGAAATTTTTGAGATCGCATGGAAAGCACCTTGAGCTGCATTTCCGGACCCTAAAATAGCAATCTCACAATTACTATTTGGTAATAAGCCAAAATTCAAGAGAGCATGTAATACTCCGGCATAACCAGCATAGAAGCTGTTTTGATAAACGAAGTTTCTAGGAATCAACTGTGTAGGATAAGCATTTTCCTGATAGTACATCATGGGTCTTTGATTATCGATATCAAGAATATAGAGATTTTTAGGAATTGCTTGAGTCTCCATAAATTCTTTACCTGATCCCAGTGGATGAGTCCAACCAATAATCATCTGATTTTGACGAATCAAGTCGTAATCAGATGGTTGGAGGAGTTTGAGAGAGAAGATTCCCTCACAAGAGGCAAAAATTTCAGAACGGGTTACAATAGTGCAACCTGCTTTTCGATAATTATCATCAGGGATACTTAGCGAGTCACCAAAACCATTCTCGATATAAATTGAATTGGCGAATTGCTTGATATGTTCAGGTAACAAAGGGACGCGACGCTCATTTGGAAAATTTGACTTTATAAAACCTAATTTCATAATTCCAACTCCATTTCAATTTTAGTTTTTGTATAGATTTGTTCTCAGAGAAATGTTTCATGAGGCTGTTTTCGTACATCTTAAGTCTAACACAGTTTTGAGGTGGAATTTTAACGTTCAGAGAGGATACGTCCGCTAACGGAGGAAAGGAGATTTAGCAATGAAAAGTCTAGTTGGATCCACGTAGGGTCATCCATTACTCTATTTACGAGGTTACTACCGATTGTATCAGCAAACTAGAGATGAAATTAAGAGACAAGAGATTATAGAGAAAATGAGCGGAATTATCGACAAAAATCGTAAACAGTTTTTGATGCCCGAAGGCTGAGATAGGGAGTTTGTAGAGATAGTTCAGTTACTTGGATATAAAATTGATTTAGTAGAGGAAAAAATATTGAAAAACTTAGATGAATTATCAACTTAGCTAGCAAGCGTAAAACTTCAAGGAGGGAAAGAATGAAACAAGAAAGTATTGTCCAATCGAATAATGAATTACTAAATGATAAAAGGGTATTAATGGTTAATCCCAAAGACGAGGTATCTGTTAAAACAATCAAAACAGATAGCAGAGGGTACACAAGGCTAATAGATCAGTATTGCAGCAATCACTTTGGTAAGAGTTTTACTTTTAAGGACTTCAACAATTGGTTAGTAAATAGAGGCATTAAGGTGGTTCAAAATAACGGAACAACAGCATTAACGCAAGCAATATTTGTCTCATATATTAGTTATCACTATATTCTAACGAAAAATTATAGACAAGATAAAGAGGTTGGATTGGAAATAATCATGAATATATGGATTTGAGTCAATATCTTGGACAAATTTTAGTAGAGACGGCTATGCCATTTCCTCTCTTGACAGATCTTCAAACTCCTGTGGAGTTAGATAACCAATCGAACTATGGATTCGATTTCGATTATAGAATCCTTCAATGTAGCTAAATAACGACCGATTTGCTTCTTCAAAATCTGAGTAAGTAGTCGTATATACTTCTTCTTTTTTCAATGAGGCATGGAAAGATTCGATTCCCGCATTATCATAAGGCGTTCCTTTTAGGCTATAGGAATGTCTTATTTTGTTGGATTTAAGCCAGTTTTCCACGTCAATTGCTGTATATTGGCTGCCTAAATCAGTGTGTAGAATCATTCCTTCTGGAATGGGATAATGCTTTTTTGCTTTATTCAATGTTTGGATCACACAATCTACAGTCATTCGTTTTGAAAATGTATAGCTAATAATTTTTTTAGTATGTAAATCCATGATTGAAGACAAGTAGCACCAACTATTTTTCTTGGTAGGAATGTAAGTGATATCAGCCACCCATTTTTCACAAATCGTTTTAGTAGAAAAATCTTGGTTTAAGATATTTACTCTGGATACCACTGCTTGTTTATTACTTTGTGGTTTGTATTTTCTAATAGTAATAGAACGTAAACTCAGTTGTCGCATTAGTTTTTGTACGTGTCTAAGTGAAACTGAAATGTTTTCTTTGAGCAATACATGATAGATTTTTGTCGCACCATATCGCTGTTTGTTTTCAAAAAAGATATCAGTAATTTTCCGTTTCAAGAAATTATTTTTTATTTGCGTAGCAGTTAAAGGTTTATTTTTATAGAAATAATAGACACTTCTGGGAATTTCTAATAACCGACACAACAAAGAAACAGTGTAATCCTTACACCATTTTTCTATAAATTGAACAAGCGAATTTAGGTCTTTCGAGAGAATATGGCTGCGGCTTTTTTTAAGATTTCAAGTTCCTCTTTTAAACGAGCATTTTCTTTTCTCAATTCAGCCACTTCTTTTCCAGTCAGTCCTGTGGACTGATTAGGTAAATATAAATTCTTCCATTTGTAAATCGTTGCTTCAGATAAGCCATATTCTTTCGCTAGCCCTCGAACAGAACGTCCAGTTTGATTCAGATCAACAATTATCTGTTTGAAATTTTCTTCGTATCGGTTCATAAAATTCATCCTCTCGTAGATAAGTTTAATTTATTTCTGTCTCCACGAAAAGTTGTCTAAGATTTGATACTAACACCAATAGAAGACAAAATAAGAAGTAATAATCAACATTAACGATTACAAATAAAGAGGATAATTAATATAGAAATGAGTGAGCATAATGACCATTTGTATTGAATTATTCACCGTTCAGGGTATGGGCCTATCAATTGCTATCCGCTTTCTTTAAGCTTAATGTTAGGAGTTTTTGATCTTTTTTATCTTAGGAAGAGTGATTGAGCATGAAACTATACATCATTGAGACGAGAGAATCAACGAAGACAACAAATGGATGGAAGCAAATTGCCGTTTCCAATGTATTGGCCAATAGTTCTTATAAAGCGCTTAACATTGTTAATGAACAGTACGAGTCAGATGAATACATTCATAAGGTCGTATCTAGCATTGAACTGCACAATAAAGTTTTTATAAGGACTTATTACCCTAAATGATTTTTATGAAAGAAAGTAAGCGCCGCTTACTGAAGGACAACAGTTAGAATAAGTGAAAGAGCAAAAATGAAAATTTTTACTTGTAATGTATCGGAGGTAATTGGCAGTCATGTATACGAGATTAAAGAAACATTCGGAAAATGAAAACCTGAATAATTTGAGTGTATATGAATTAAGAAATGACCTGAGAAAAGTTTTAATTCTTACAAGCTTATGTGGTTTATTATCCTATATTACTTTTCAGACAGGTGAATGCTTCAGAGAGTCTTTGATGTGTACTTTCTTAGGAGTGATAGCTTCTAGCGTGATCGGTAGTTTCTACTTCAAAGCTAAAAGAAAGTAACAAATTGAATAAAAAGATTTTTTTGAAATAACGATCAGTAAGGTCATGGTATTAGGAAAGAGGGAGAATATGAAAAAGAAGTGTTGGAAGTTATTAGTTATTGGTTTGTTAACGGTTCCCTTAGGGCTGGGAGGAATTGTTCAGGCGGAAAATGTCCTTGAACAATCGTCTCAAACAGTCCAATCAGAAACCAGTACGACTGAAACAAGCGAAACTCGAAAAAATAGAACCGAAGAAAGTCAAACGCAATCAAGCCAGTCAGAAAGCGACCAGCCGAAAGCTGAACAACCCGAAACTCCAGATGTGACCAATCTCAATCCTGCTGTAAGGGCGGTACCTGAACAAGAGGTTATGGCTCCCAATCCAGAAACTGGTGAGATTGCCGAAGAAGATGCACGCAGCGCGTCACTTCCTGTCGAAGCGTATGCAGCAGCAAGTCTAAAACCTGTTTACCGCGTGTACAATCCGAATTCAGGAGAACACTTACACACGTTAAACGGTGGCGAAAAAGACAATCTAATGTCATTAGGATGGGTCTATGAAGGCATTAGTATGCAAATTGATGGCAGCGGTAGTAATCTGTACCGTGCCTATAACCCGAACTCAGGCGAGCATTTTTATACCAAAGATTCGAAGGAAATCGACAAAATCAAACGTGCCGGCTGGCGCTATGAAGGTGTCGCTTGGAAAGTACCAAACGGCGGCCAAAAAGTTTATCGCGTGTTCAATCCAAATGCACGAGACGCTGGCAGCCATCATTATACGTTGTTAGAATCTGAAAAAAGTGATTTGGTCAGACGTGGGTGGCGGTACGAAGGCGTTTCTTGGTCTGTCACTGGTGGCGCGGTTCCTGCTAAATCAACGAACATCATCAATAGTGTTCCTTATGTTAGCCAATACACACCTGTGAAGGCGCCTTGGGGATGTGCGTCTGCTTCGTTAGCAATGATCCTTGGATCAAAGAATATCCGACCAAACCTAAGAACGATGCAAGACCGCTTGCCAATGTATCCAAGTAATCCGAATGGCCAAAAAGGAAATGTGTATACTGGCGCTGGCTTCGGTTGGGTGATCAAACCGAATGCGTTAGCAGCATATGGTAAAACCTATGGCGGAAATACAGTAGATATTTCAGGATCAAATACCGTACAAATTATTAATCGTGTGTTGAATGGTCAACCCGTTCTATATTATGGCTTTTCTTCGTACCAGAAGAATTCCGATAAGAATAGAAATCATGCAAAAGTGATCGCTGGGTACAATAACGGGAAATTCTTAGTCTATGATCCATTGTATTATTCAGCAAATGCAGGCGCAGGCAGTGGTGGTAAAAATATGTTATACGATCGAGGCGCAAGAGCCTGGGTTACGATGGGGCAATTCAATGCCGAACGCGACGGGCGTGCGGTAACAATTCAATAAAGTATAATTATGGCTATACAATCTTTTTTGTTTATGATACACTGTAAGTATCAACAAAGGAGGACACGTGTATGGAAGTTCTAAAAATTCTCAAGTGGGGAAACAGTAGTGGAATGAGAATTCCGAAAAGCATTATGAAAACAATGAATCTCCACGAAAACGATCAGGTTCAGATGGAAATTGAAGTGGTTGACGGTAGAAGACGTTTAGTGATTCAATCTGAAAACGAAGCGAAAGACCCAACTATTGAAGAACTCTTTGAAAACTATCACGGTGGAAGACAAAAAGTTGATTTACAAGATCTTGGAGAAGCCGTAGGTAATGAGAAATGGTAAATGTACCTAAACAGGGAGACATATTGTTGTTGAACGCAGCGCCGAGAGCTGGACATGAGCAGACAGGAAAAAGACCGTATATTGTTCTAAGTCACAATATTGTTGCAGCAAATAGTAATGTAGTCATCGTTGCGCCAATAACTACAACAAAGCGGGTATATCCACTTTACGTGGCTATTCCCAAAGAGCTAGGGATGAAAACAACAGGTAAGGTAATGCTGGATCAATTAACAACGATTGATTATGAAGCAAGAGAGTGTTTGTTCTTGGAAAAGGCAAATGACGTGCTTGTGATCGAACTTTTAAAAAAAGTAAGAGCCGTGTTTCAAAAAAATAGTTAAGAAGGAGATTTCAAAATGAAAATGAGTCGTTTAGGTAAGTGGATTGTTGGTTTAGTAGTGGCATTAGGATTTACAGGGGTTGCTTTGGCAAGTACCACAGACGTTGAGGCATCAACGTTGTATCGTGCGTATAACCCAAACACAGGAGAACACTTGTATACCCAAAATGGCAACGAGATCCCATTCGTGGTTCGCGCAGGGTGGCGCAACGAAGGCACAGCATGGGAAGCACCTAGTCAAGGAGCAAGAGTTTATCGGATGTTTAACCCGAATAACGGGGGAGATCATCATTACACTTTGAACATGAACGAAGTAAATATGTTAAAAGGAAAAGGCTGGCGCTATGAAGGGGAATCGTGGAAATCTGGTGGTTCGACACCGGTTTATCGTTTATATAACCCAAATGCGAAATCAGGTACCCATCATTTCACCATATTAGCAAGTGAGAAAAACAACTTGGTTAGGGCTGGCTGGAGATATGAAGGTGTGGCTTTCTACTCAGGGAAAGATACTCCTAACACTGGCGGTAACAATGGAGGAAACGGTGGCGGATCACAACAATTAACCTGGACCGTCTGGTACAACGTTCCTGCTGATGAAGATCAATCCTATGCCCTGAAACCAGGACAAAAGAAATTTGCAACTGAAGGTGAAGCAAAAGCGTTTATTGATAAATACGCAAGAGAGACACCAACCGGATCAACAGGCTTTGGTTATAGACAAATCTAATTACAAACGATAATTCAGACCTTGTAGAAATTATTCTACAAGGTCTTTTTTATATAAATATTTTATAGGGAGGAATAATGATGGACAATAAAATTTATTTTGATAGCTCATAAAGGATATTTATGACTGACACTAAGCTAACTCAAAAGAGGTGGCTTTTTTTTATTTGGAGGGAAAGAGATGAAAAATAAGAGATTCAAATTAGCAGGATTACTTAGTTTAATTTTAATTGGAATAAGCAGCTTTTTATTCCAAGGAACTGCCCAAGCAAAAGAAGATAAGAACGTTCAAATTAAAACAACAAGTCAAGCAAGATCAACGAAGGTTCGAATCAAATTTCTTTAGGGAAACTCATGATCACGAATAATTTAGTCAAAGCACCTGAAATCTCTACACAAGCGACAGTCAACGGTAAGGATACATTCACACCAGGGAAAGATACGCCAATGAAAGATGTGGCAAAACTGACCGGTCTTGAGGTAGGACAGAAGTATCGCCTTAAAGAGATTACACTTTGGAGAATCCAAAATGGTGATATTAAGAATGCTACACCAGTTTATCAAGCAGACGAAGATTTTGTTGCTAAATCAGAGACAATGGAAAAAGTCATTGAAACGCTTGTAGACACATCGAAAGACGATAAAAATACGTCTTATGTGTGGACTGAAAAACTGGCTGAACTAGATGAATCAGATAAAGAAAAAGAAGCAGCTGAGCACGTGGATTTAACCAACAAAGAGCAAACTGTAACACCTGAAATTCCTGAAACACCAAAAGAAGAACCGAAAATCGAAACCTTACACGTCCTCCTTCAGACGAACCTTTGCCGCATGAACAACAAAGTTCTAGGCCTAAGAATAAGTTTGAAGAAAGAGTCATGAAAGCAACTGAGTTGAATAAGTTGATCGAAAAGAACGTTGAGAAGTCAACAGACAAACGAGCGGTTAATGAAAGCCCAAGGATGAAATAGAAATCCTATAATTGAGAATTAACTACATTCGTGCTATACTGAAGGGGCAAACGATCGAACATTTGAAACACGTAAGCCCTGGAGAGGTAGGATTCTCCAGGGCTTTTTTCGTGGGCTGATGTCGCCTTTTTTAGTTTTACTTCTTGCTTCGGTTATTCAGCCAATAACTGAATAAGGAAACGATTATTCCGACAAGAAGGGGGCAAACGAACACGTCGAACATTCAAAACACCTCCTTCAGTCGCTAAGACTTGTAGGAAGGCGACGCTTCATTTTATCACATAAAATAAGGACAATGAGCTAAAACTATTCATGAGTACGTGTGTCTCTCACGCGTACTTTTTTTGTTGGATTTAAAGAAAAAAAAGAAGCGAACCTAAAAGGTTCGCTCCTGAAGATGCCTTACCTAATGGAACAGTCAAGGCCTAAATGATCGCTTTGAAGAAATCGTTGGAGAGATTGAAGCGTATCGTGAAATCCGATATGTGGCAGAAAAACCAGAAGAGAAGAATCGTCCTGAGCATGGTGTGAATAAGAAGTAACAAATGACCCGGCCTCTTTCAGCAGCCTTTTCTTTTTCGTTCAGCCAGGGCGAGCCGCCCGTTTATTTTTGAACCACTAAGCGGCGGGGGCGGTGGGAGCTAGTGAGTGAAAAAATAAAAAAGGTTCTGTTGCAAAGTTTTAAATAAAGAATAAAATCCCTTACGGTATCTATGATTTAAGCTGGGATTCCCAATAATATCTTGATTTCAGTACAGACCGAAAACCCGAAGAGAGTGCCTTCTTTTCGGGTTTTCTTATATAATCCTCGGATGGCTTCCATGCCTTTAATCGTGGTAGAGGCAGTGCGTAAACTTCGATAGAATTTATTGCGTCTCTTTACTGAACGATGGTCTTGTTCAATCAAATTATTCAGGTATTTAATGGTACGATGTTCTGTCCCTTGATAAAAGCCGTATTCTTTTAGTTTCTTAAAGGCACTTGTAACAAGTCAATTATCAGATTGAACAGAAAAGTGGATTGACAGCTGAAGCAGTTGAAGAGCTCAAAGATTACTCAAATAAACAATTTCAAGGCTAGAGAACAAAAGCAAGAACAAACAATAGCTTTACAAAGAGAAGAAGAAAAATAAAGGAGAGTGAGCTATGAATTTTCTACAAAATAATTTCCAAACTTTATATTTAGGTGCAGCTGCAGGAGATATTCAAGGAAGAATTTCCGGAGCATTAACAACAGTTCAATCCGTATTGACAGGTATACAAGATCGTCAAAAAGCATTTAGATGAAGCGGAAACAATCGTGATTGCGACCGACAGCGACCGAGAAGGTGAAGCAATCGCCCGCTTGATTATCAACCTTTCGGGAAATAGCCGGAAAACCATTAAACGTTTATGGATCAACTCGCTTGAAACTAGCGAAATCAAAAAAGGATTTCAAAATCTGAAGGACGGACAGGCGTTTTATTCCACTTACAAAGAAGCAGAAACCCGACAAATTGCTGATTGGCTGGTAGGAATCAATCTCACCCGTCTTTACACGCTTTATATGCAGAAAAACGGCATGAGAGGCGTGTTTAGCGTTGGACGCGTCCAAACCCCGACTTTGTTCTTGATTTACCAACGCAACGAAGAAATCAAACATTTCGTCAGCAAGCCATTTTATGAGTTGTATGCCACTTTCACACACTCGAATGGTAAGTACAAAGGGAAATACAAAGAGCGGTTTGATACACTCGAAAACCTAGACAAAGGAAAAGTTTATGGCTGTTCGGGCTACAAAGACGGTTGCAAATTTACGCTTCCTAAAAGATGGAGCCAAAAAGCACTCACAAAGAAAAATGTCCAAGATTTATTAAGCAAAAGAGAAACGAGTTTAATCAAAGGGTTCAAAAGTAAAAAAGGAAGCAATTTCTCGGCAAAGTTAACACTGAATGACGAAATGAAATTAGCTTTTGAATTTCCAAAAAAATAAAAACACAAGATCTAGACCTTGCCCCTTTTGGAAAAAAGGGGCAAGCCCCCAAAATCGTCTCAGTCACCCAGTTGTAATAGCCTAAAACTGAATAACACTTAAATAAGTCAAGAAACGGGTAAGTATTTTTTGGCAGACCACCAAAAAATCTCCACCCTCACAGTCCTTGACTTCTTTATTTTTGGCTGTGGGCTGTCGTCGCCGACAGTCAAACCAGTTGTAAAAAATATTTGCTATCTTGCCTGTCGCTAAAATAGTGTACCGCCAAAAAACGCTTGAAAGGAATTTTTCTTTTGCTCGCTTGTTGCTTTGTAAGAATAAGTAGCTATTCTGCAAATAACCCTAATATTTCGTATTTCTCTAAAAAACCAGTGTTTGAGAGGGAAGTTCTACGCTCATTTCAGATTGATCTATGGGTAACTATCCATGAAAATGCCTGTAAACCGCTCTTCTTTCAGTTTTTTTAAAGAGAGAGAAAATAAAAATAAAATACCAACTTTTTACGTATATTAATAACGAAGGACTTAAATATAGGATGATCAAAGGAGGCGTTCTTATGTATGAAGACGAATGGAGAGAATACTATGCAACCAAAAATGAGAGCATACATATTACGAGAAACAAACTCATTTTCCAATGCAATGAAGGAATCGCTCTGTCTACTCATAAAACGGAAATTGAAAGAATCATGCATGCATTGGCACTTAAACTCTTATTACTGGAGTTAAATTCATATGATTTTTAATCTGCAAAAAAGTTTATAGCACCGTCGCTTATACCAGAAAATATAACAAACGCCGCATTGTTTTTTTGTGCACTTTAATAATCTATTCAACTAAGGAATTAAGCTGGCTGTCAAGAGAGTAATATCGTATTGAATCTCAGGTGGAAATTTTCTGCGGTATCTTTTTTGACTGAAATGACATTAGTGTTTTTTGGGGATTGTGTATGTAAGTATTTTTTAAAATCATTTTAACAAGTTTTGGACAAAAATTCTCATGAAAAAACAGAATTTAAATAGCATGATAAATTAGAGAAGATAGTTTAATGTGCTTATAGGAACACCCCACTTTTACAGTCACAATCAATAACCTTGCTACTTTCTTTCGAAATTGATAAGATTCTAAAGGATTGACAACGCTTGATAGTGAGCATAAACTTAATGTACGCTAGTTAGTTTACAAGTGCAAACTAAAAAAGTATGATGTGTCGTCTCTGAAATTCTCCCTGATTCAAGTCATAACCAGAGTACATATCGGTTATTTTTTGATTCCATATTTTTTCCTTTATGTGCTGAGGATTAAGGGGTACCAATTGTAATTGCGCGTTATATGGTCTTTGTTTAGAATCGCTCTCCAAAAAGCCAATTTTTTGCATAGAATTTTAGATGTGGTACCATTAATTAGAATTATTATAAATAAGAAGTAGGTATCATTGTTTTAGTAAAAAGACTAGGAGGAATGGAAGATGGAAATAGACTACAAGGATCATGGGAAGAAGCCGTATATCATTAATATTGAAGACGCCACCACAGGAAATGATAATTACCGGACGACCATTTGGACAGGCAGTAAACTGCAAGTCACCGTAATGTCCATTCAACCGGGCGATGACATCGGTTTGGAAGTGCACGAAGGCATTGACCAATTTATCCGTATTGAAGAAGGAGAAGGCGTGTGTAAAATGGGGCCTTCTAAAGATAACTTACATGTTCAACAAAAAGTGATGGATGATGACGCCGTATTTGTTCCGGCGGACATGTGGCACAACATCGAAAACACCGGTGATAAGCCGCTCAGACTGTATACCATTTATGCTGGTCCAGATCACCTTGAAGGAACGGTTCACCCTACTCATGAAGACGCCAAAAACGATCCAAACGAACACTGAGGTACACTAGGATGAAACAAAAGCCCTGCACCCGTATGGATGGTCCACTGGTGCAGGGCTTTTTTATAAAGGAGAGAAGTGGTATGAGTGATTCATTGTTTAAATTAGAGAAGGTTGGTTTTCAGGCAAACGGAAACCAAATCCTTCAAGATATCTCTTTTACAGTAAACAAAGGGGAAGTGATTGTTTTTTCTGGTCCTTCTGGAAGTGGAAAAAGTACCCTTTTGAAATTAATTGGTACGCTGCTTTCCCCAACTTCCGGAAAAATTTATTATCGAGGTACGGATCTGCAAAAAATCGATCCTGTGGAGTATAGAAAAGAAGTCTCTTATTTCTTTCAAAACGCTTCTCTATTCGATGAGACAGTTCAAGAGAACTTGTCTTTTCCTGCCCGCATAAGAGAAGAAGGATTTGATCGGGAACGTGCAAAAAAATTGTTAGAACGAGTTCAAATACCTGAAACTTACTTATCGAAAGAGGTCAAGGAACTATCAGGAGGGGAAAAACAACGGGTTGCATTGGTCCGAAATTTGATGTATCAACCGAAAGTGTTGCTCCTGGATGAAGTTACCAGTTCATTGGACCAAGAAAACAGAGCGATTGTCCTTGATTTAGTCCGAGACATGATGAAAGACCAACAAACTACGGTGTTGGCCGTCACTCACAACCAGGAAGAAATCGACCAAGCTTCTCGTCTGATTACTATCAAAGGTGGAAAAATGGAGGAATCGAAATGACAAACAATTTGGAAATCAGTAATCTTTCTTTGCTTTTATCCTCTGTCCTCTTGATAGTTGCCTTGTTGATTGATTACAAAGAGAAATTGGGATTAGGAAACGACATTTTTATTGCGGGAATTCGCGCTGTCGTTCAATTATTCCTTATTGGATATGTATTGAGCTACGTATTACGAGTGGATAACAACTTTCTCACTTTAGCGATGGTTTTGTTCATTGTGTTCAACGCTTCTTATAACGCCCATACACGCAGTGAGGGGATCAACCGCTCTTTTAAAATTTCAACGACGGCTATTGGAGTAGGAACAGCCTTGTCCTTACTCATTCTTGTTTTTTCAGGAGTCATTGACTGGTCCCCTTCCCAAATCGTTCCAATTACAGGCATGATTGCCAGCAACGCCATGACTGCGATTGGAGTGACCTATCGGTCTTTGAATTCAAAATTTACGGACCAACGCCAACAGGTATTGGAAAAATTGGCATTGGGAGCCAATAAAAAACAAGCGTCCATGAGTATTGTAAGAGAAAGCGTCAAAACGGGCATGGCTCCTTCTATTGACCGAACAAAAACGGTTGGACTTGTCAGCCTACCAGGTATGATGTCAGGGTTGATTTTTGCGGGAATTGATCCTGTTCAAGCGATTCGTTACCAAATTGTTGTGATGTTTATGTTGATTTCAGTTACTGCGATTTCTTCGTTTATTGCTAGTTATATGGCTTACCGTGAGTTTTATAACAATCGCAGTCAATTAATTATATGATTTGGGATGATACACTACTCTTAAAACCAGTGGTTACAATTTTATGTAGTATCATTGGCGAACGTGCCGAAGTTGATGTTAAGAGTGTTGAAAAAGAAACGCAACCGCCAAAAGCTTTTACAGAGGGTACACTTTTAACCGCTATGAAAACGGCGAATAAAACGGTTGATAATGAAGAAGCAATAAAAATTTTACAAGAAGTTGAGGGGATTGGAACAGAAGCAACAAGAGCAAGTATTATTGAAGCGTTAAAACAAAAAGAATATATCCAAGTGATTAAGAATAAACTTGTTGTAACTGAAAAAGGAAAATTATTGTGCCAGGCAGTTGAAAGTCAGCACCTTTTAACGAGTGCTGAAATGATTTCCCATTAGCCATACGCAAGACTATTTACTCTACGAACTTGATTGAATCCTTTAATAAGCAAATCAAGAAATACAGCCACCGCAAGGAACAGTTCCAAAATGAAGAGTCGATGGAACGTTTCTTAGTCTCGTCTTTTGATACTCACAACCAAAAATTCCTAGGTCGCAGTCATAAAGGTTTCCAACAGGCCGAAGGCGAGCTCGAACAAATGCTGAGTCAACCGATGGAGAATTAGAAACAATCTACAGTAGGAAAGAACCATTTACACAAAATTATTGACGCTCCCAAGCTAAAACTCCTATTAATCGATCTACTAAAAATAAATAAAAAATTCTTTTCAATTTTTATTTATGGTATGACATAAATAAAGTAAAGTTATTCTTCTAGGTTAATCTTATTAATACTCTTTCTCACTAGTGTTGCATGCAACACTAGTGAGAAAGAGCATTAAATATACTGCAAGGCAAGACATTTGGTAATTGAAGAATAACAAGCAAAAAAATAGCAGTCAGGTCTCTTGACAAAGTATAGTTGCTATTCTTTTTTTAGGCCCTACTTTAATGAAATTTTTGTTTGGAGGGAACGACTTCATTCCTTTGATTATTTCAGTTGAATTTAATAGAGAAGCCTGGCGTCTATTAAGAAATACTTTTCTTGATGAGCGTCAATTTTTTTAACGGAAATCTATCCTATACTAAATTCAGTAAAGAAAAAGGAGGAATCAAAGAAAGCTATTTTAAACAAACCAAAATTATAGGAGGAATAAATCATGACTGAAAATAAAGCTACTCAAGAAAGAACACCCCAAGAAAGATTGCAAGAAGAACAAGAACACAAGGAACATGTTCATCATACGAAAATTAATGCAGCGGCCATTGCGGATCATCTTTTAGGCAACATGCATACATTACATGTGAAACTGCACCAATATCACTGGTATGTAAAAGGAGCCAATTTCTTTACGTTGCATGAAAAATTTGAAGAGTTGTATAACGAAAATGAAAAATGGTTCGACAAACTTGCGGAGCGTCTAATTACTTCTGGGCATAAACCTGCTTCGACAACGGTTGAATTTGAAAAATATTCGATGCTTTCGGAAGATGCAGTTAATAAATACGCTAAAGCAGAAGACATGGTTGAAAATATTATCGAGGACTTCAGAAGCACTCGTGACCTAACTATTCGCGCGATTCGTTTAGCTCAAGACGAGGGTGACGATGCTTTAGAAGATACATTGATTGCTTTTAAAAATGACTTAGACAAGAACATTTGGATGCTGCAAGCGTTCATTGGTAAAGAAGCATTAGAAGATGATGACGCTCTTGATGAGGATGAAGATTAAGGTAAAAGTAGAAGCTGATTTAGGGATTGGAATTCTTTCCAGTCCTTTTTCCATTTTCTTGATGTGCATCAATTTTTTTGTAGTAAGAGACTTATATAATAAAAGCAGCGAATATAAACAAAATAAATAAAGGGGGAGAATGAATTGACTAAACATACCCATCATGAAATTGGCGACCACGCAGCCTGTATCCGCTTGGTTCCAATATTCAATCACTTAGAGGATAGCGCGATGAATTACATTGCTGAAAAAGCCCACACGAAACAGTATCAAAAAGGAGAGTTTCTGTTTCGTTCACAAGAAAAAGAGGATACTTTATATATTATCAATCGTGGGAAAATCCGTATTTATCGATTGGCAGACTCTGGCAAAGAGCAGCTAGTGCGGATCTTGAACCCTGGTGATTTCACCGGAGAATGGACCTTGTTCAACCCGGATGCAGTACACGAGGAATATGCCGAAGCAACCCGAGATACCGTTGTCTGTATGATTCAGCAAAAAGATGTCCAAGATTTTCTGGAACAATACCCAGCTATTTCTTTAAAACTATTGGCGGAAATGTCTAAACGGTTAGAAAGTTCAGAACGTCAAACGACACAAGTAGCCTTGGAGAGTGTCATTACCCGTTTAGTTTTGTTTTTGGCAGAAAATGTGGAACCTGAAATGGGCAACTCTCCCACCATCACCCTGCCGATGGAAAAAAAGGACATTGCTTCCTATTTAGGAACGACACCTGAGACCATCAGTCGCAAATTTGGAGAATTGGAGGACGAGGGATTGATTCAACAGCTGTCTGGGAAAAGGATCAAGATTCAGGATTTAGATGATTTATTGCTTTACAGCGAATAATCGGACACACTTTTTTCTACACGTTGGTGTTCTGTCGCTCTTCATTAACAACGGGACAGAACTCAGTGCTTTTGCTTCCATCTGTCCGTTTTTGGCTTTTTTAAGACAGAACGACCTTCATTCATTGGAAAAATAAAAGCACAAACATGATAACCCTCAAGTTTTTTTGTTTTATTTTTCTTTAAGATAGGGTTGTCGAACAAAACGTAAAAATAAGTAGGGGTGAATGTGCATTATTTTTGGGTGATAGTTGCCATCACGTTGTCAGCAGCGGGTGCATTCTTTGTCGTCCCTTTCACCAAGAACACGATTGGCGGCGAAGCAAAAACGTCTAACGTTGTTGAGGCAGATAGGTTAGCTATGGAAAAAGAAGAGGAAGTTGTAAAAGGAGCCGGCGTAATCGGACACGGAAAAGTGGCGTATTACGAAGCGAGTGACCAGGGAGATAAAAGTGTATTCACTGTTTGGTTTCCATGGAGCTTAGCCGGAATCTTGTTCAGCATCACCATGACTAGAATGACGCGAAAAATTGAAGAAATGGAGCAAATAGAATGGGATTAGTATTAGGCGTTTTGAATCCCCATGTGGTGGAGATTGGTTCTGTTGTGATTCATTGGTATGGAGTCATTATTGCAGTGGGCATATTAGCGGCTCTCCAGTTGAGCACCAAGGAAGCAAAGAAAAAAGGACTGGAAGAGGATACCATTATCGATATGGCCTTATGGGCAATTCCGATTGGACTCCTCGGCGCTCGGCTTTATTATGTGTTATTTGAACTTGGTTATTATCTGCAAAATCCAGGACAAATCCTTGCGATTTGGAATGGCGGCATTGCGATTTATGGGGGATTGATTGCAGGAGGGGGTACGCTATATTGGTATGCAAAGAAAAAAGGTACTTCTTTGGCACTCGTTCTTGATATTTTAGCGCCCAATGTATTGTTAGCCCAGTCCATTGGTCGTTGGGGCAATTTTATGAATCAGGAAGCTCATGGTGGACCGGTTACTCGTCAATTCTTGGAAAATCTTTATTTACCTGAATTTATCATTGAACAAATGAATATCAATGGTACCTACTACCATCCGACTTTTTTATACGAGTCATTGTGGAGTTTGTTGGGCTTTGTCCTCATCGTCACTATACGGAACCGAAAGCAGCTTTTGCGTCAAGGAGAAGTCGCTTTGAGTTACGTTTTGTGGTACTCAGTGGGTCGGTTCTTCATTGAAGGTATGCGAACGGACAGTTTATGGATTGGCGAGTGGATCCGCGTTTCGCAAGCCTTGTCTCTGGCCCTGTTTATTGGCGCGATTGTAGTATGGTTTATACGCAGACAAGATTATCCACCAATTTCTTATTATTCTGATGGCAATAAGGGGCAGAAAAAGACTATTAAGATGGTGAATTGAGCAAAAAGATAAAAAGAAGTGCAAAACTTGATATGCGTCAATTTTCGTTTGCTAAAAGGGAGCTATACTACAGTTGTAAAGAGGAAAAGGCAGTGTTCATTAATCTGCTGCCGATAAAATAAAAACACATAAAGGAGATAGGAATTATGGAAAAAGCTATATTGCAATTAGAAACGTTGTCTTGTCCAAGTTGTATGCAAAAAATTGAAGGTGCTGTGAAATCAGTTAACGGTATTGATAAAGACAGCATTAAAGTATTATTCAACTCCAGCAAAGTCAAAACCAATTTTGATTCAGCTGTCACTTCGATTGAAGAGATTCAAAAAGCTATCGAAAACGTAGGCTATCCGGTCCTTAAAGCAAAAGTCAAGGCCGCTTAACAGATTAAATGAACTAGGCAATTCTGGAAGAAAAGCTATTTTTCCAGGATTGCTTTTTTTGTTGCAATCCGATTCGAGGTGCTTAGAAACGATAAAAGAGAACTTTCTAAACTTGATGTCAGTCAATTAATTACTTAGGCAATTATCTTATACTGTGTTTATCAATAAAAGAGAAATTAAATTTGGAGGGAAAAAGCATGCAACAATATATATTAAGCAAGAAAAATGTTATCACCGTCATCAGTGGATTGTTAATCGTACTCGGTTTCTTCAGTCACTTTGTTTTAGAAAACGTAGGACTTTCAGAGTGGTCTTTGATCATCGCCTCTGTCTTTGGGATTATGCCAATTGCCATTCAAGCGTTTCAAGCAATGAAAGTCAAAGTCATCAGTATTGATGTTTTAGTCAGTATTGCAGCGATTGGTGCGCTTTTTATTCAAAATTATGAAGAATCGGCTATTGTCACGTTCTTATTCTTATTCGGACACTACTTGGAACAACGAACATTGAACCAAACGCGATCTGCTATCAAAGAATTGACTGAAATGGCACCCGAAAGCGCCTTGAAACAAATGGATAATGGCGAATTTGAAGAAGTAGAAGTGGATGATATAGATGAAGGGGATATCTTGCTCGTTAAAACGGGTGCGAAAGTTCCAGTAGATGGTATAGTCCTTACGGGTGAAGGGCATATCAATGAAGCTAGCATTACAGGTGAAGCTGTTCCGGTCAACAAGCAAGCTGACGCAGAAGTTTTTGCAGGAACCATTTTAGAAAACGGAACGATTCAAATCAGAGCTGACCGAGTTGGTGAGGACACCACATTTGGAAAAATTATTGAACTCGTGGAAGAAGCACAAGATTCTAAATCCGAAGCGGAACGGTTCATTGATCGCTTTTCTAAATACTACACACCAGCTGTCTTGGTTCTGGCAATTGTTGTATGGGCGTTCAGTCAAAATATTGAGTTAGCAATCACCATCTTGGTTCTAGGTTGCCCAGGCGCATTAGTTATCGGAGTGCCTGTCTCAAACGTTGCCGGTATTGGGAATGGTGCTCGTAACGGTGTTCTTTTAAAAGGGAGTGAAGTCATTCAAGACTTCAGCAATGTGGATACAATTGTATTTGATAAGACAGGTACTTTAACTGTCGGAAACCCAACCGTTGCAGCGACTGAACTGTATGAAAAAGATCCTGCTGAAACGCTTGGCTATCTGGCCAGTGTGGAACGAGAATCAGATCATCCATTAGCAAAAGCGGTCTTAAATCAAATTGGAGAAACAAACTTTTATCCTGTTGAAGGAACTGAAGTCGTGAAAGGCGGCGGAATCGTTTCAAGTGTAGCTGGACATAGAGTGGCTGTTGGGAATGTGGCCTTGATGGAAAAAGAAAATGTCACTCTCAGCAAAAAAGTGCAAAAAGATGTCAAACGGTTTGAACAACATGGGAACTCTCTCGTTTTGACAGCGGTCGACGGTGAATTAAAAGTACTGATGGGCATTCGCGATCAAGTCCGTCCGGGTGTGAAAGCTAATTTGCAGGAATTAAAAGACTTGGGCGTGAAAAATCTAGTCGTTCTTTCAGGAGATAACCAAGGAACCGTTGATGTGGTCGCCGGCGAACTTGGTTTGACCGAAGCTCACGGCCACATGTTGCCGGAAGACAAATCGGCTTATATCGGAAAACTTCAACAACGTGGTCAAATTGTAGCCTTTGTTGGAGATGGCGTTAACGATAGTCCGTCCTTAGCTTTAGCAGACATTGGAATCGCAATGGGAAGCGGAACGGACGTAGCGATTGAAACATCCGATGTCGTTTTAATGAACTCGAACTTCAGCAACTTGCCTCACGCATTAGGATTAGTAAAAGCCACCGCAAATAATATGAAACAAAATATCGTGATTTCAGTTGGAGTAGTGTTGGTCTTGTTGACCAGCGTCTTCTTCAGCGAATGGATGAATATGTCTATCGGAATGTTGGTTCATGAAGGTAGTATCTTGGTGGTAATTTTCAATGGCATGAGATTAATGAAGTATAAGTTGAAAGGTCGGAAAGAACAAAAAGAAGTATCAGCACCTGCAGAGAAAGTAAAAATATCTTAAGAATAAATTAGAAGAGGCTGAGACAATAGTCCATCCTTGAAATGACAAAAGCGGAAACTCAGATTTTTAAATCTGGGATTTTCCGCTTTTTTGAGTTCTTGAAAAAAAAAATAAGAGTATAGAGTATGTTCTTTATAAAATTAATTTTCGTGTAAATGATTAAAAAATTTAATAATAAAATTTAAATTCCTATTAAGTTGTAACACATGAAATTGCTTAAAATAATGTATTTAAAATCTTGATTTAACTAGTTTTTTTCTCTCGTCTTTTTTATAGATATGTATACCTTCGAAAAGACAAGAAATAAAATAGAAATACCTGTTTAGTGCAAAATGAGAAGAATCTTTTTTAATTCATAGTTTATAATTTATGGATTTCTGATTTAGTCGTAGGTGCATTTTTAATGGTATCAGCTACCGGACAAGTACGATCAATAAATGCGATAAAATCTGAAATCTCTTCATCAGTATTATCAGCTTCGATATAAAATTTAGATACGATTGCAGAATAGCCTATTTTAGCTGCTTTATTTTTTCCTATAAAACCATCAGGATCTAATACTCCATCTATCTCTACACGGATATCGTTTAAATTTATGCCCTGCACTTTAGCGAAAGACCGAGCTACAATAACTTTACATGCTCCAAGAGAGGCTAATAAAGCTTCAATCGGATTCATCCCTTCATCTGATCCACCTAAATTTTTTGGTTCATCCAAAATAAATTCAAAATTCCTGGATGTACATGAAACTTTCATTCCACCAATTGACTGAGCTACTGCATGAAATGTTTCTTTTGCCATAAAAATAACCTCCTTTTAATTTAATAACTTTATCGTATCATGAAAGCATTATTTTTACCCGCATAGTCACATGAGAAACAGAAAAATTTATATTTTTGAATTTTTTTGCAAAAAATAAAAATCTTTTGTGCAATTGAATAGGTTAATGCATGGAAAAAAGCAGCAAACATAAATCAAAGTGGATCCTATAGAATAGACACTAAAAAAAGTGCCTTTATAGGGTCCTTTTCAATCCATTTTAGTTTCATAAGGTTTCTTTTTTTAAAATGTCCTTGACATAGAATCCATTTCAATTCTTCGATTAGCTAAATTTTTCTAAAGTCTGTGTATATAGTTCAATAATTTCTTCACGACTAATTTGATTTCTTTTCTCCTTATACCAAAAGACGGATTGAATCGTGATCCCCATAATGATCTGTCCTTTATAACTAAGCTCTATGGGTAATTCTTCGTCACTAGCTCCTTTTTTTATGCGGTTACCTAGCATGCTCTTCCCGTACTCGCGCACACTTTCAAGTTCAAAAATGATATTAGCATTCATTTGAATACTGAAAATGAGATATAAGAGATTATCAAATTGATCCAATAGTTGTTCAAAAACAATAATAAAAAAGTTGTCTTTTTCTTCATTTGAGTTTTTGATAGCAAAATCAAATATTTCATTCATTTTATGTTTAATAAAAAAGGTTATAAAATCATATTTATCCAAGAAATGATTGTAGAAAGTTGGTCGTCGAACCATAGCAGCATCACATATTTCTGTTACTGAAATATTTTCAAATTCTTTTTCATGTAATAAGTTTTCAAATGCTTCTATAAGTGCCTTATGAGTTTTTTGAACCCTTAAATCTAATTGTTGCATATAGGGCCTCCTTTTTAGAGAAAGCATCAATTATCGAAAAAATGTAAATTATTTATCAGATCCTGAAAATATGTCTCTTGTCCTCCTTTGTGAGACTAGTATAACATTTGTAAATAAAGAAACGATTGTTAATTATCTTATAATCGATATTTAAAAGAAAGGTAGGAATATGATGTCAGTTATTGAAGTGAAACATGTGACCAAAGACTATGGACATGGACGTGGAATATTTGATGTTTCTTTTGAGATAAATGAGGGAGAAGCTTTTGGATTCTTGGGACCGAATGGTGCTGGAAAGTCGACAGCTATTCGCCACTTAATGGGCTTTTCTAAAGCTGATGAGGGAGAACTTTCTATTAATGGAAAAGATAGTTGGAAATCAGCAGCCAATATTAAACAAGATGTTGGTTATTTACCTGGAGAGTTGGCTTTTCCAAAAGGAATGACAGGAGACCAATTTATTGAGTTCATGGCAAATGAAAGAAAAATTACTGATATGACAAGGACAGAGCAGCTTAAAGAGCTCTTTAAAGTAGATACTTCTAAAGAGATTAAAGAAATGAGTCTTGGGACCAAAAGAAAGCTAGCGGTCGTTACTGCTTTTATGCATAATCCAAAAATATTGATATTAGATGAACCTACTTCAGGATTAGATCCTGTTATGCAAGAACGCTTCATTCAATTTATCTTAAAAGAAAAATCAGAAGGGAAAACAATCCTCCTATCTAGTCACATCTTTACTGAAGTGGATGCAACATGTGATCGCATTGCCATCATTAAGGATGGGGTAGTGGTTTCAACAGTTGAATCCAATGAATTGAAGCAGAGTACGAATAAATCATTCAAAATTGAGTTTGCTAGTTTTGAGGATTATCAGAAGTTTATAGAAAATACCGAATTTACTATTCCAACTAAAAGACCTGAACAAAATCAAGTTAAACTAAGTTTAACGGATCAGAAGATGCAAGAATTTTTTACAGAATTAAGTGAGGTAAAGGTAAATTTTATTTCAGAAATTAAATTTACTTTGGAAGATTACTTTATGGACTTTTATGATCGTAAGAAAACAGTGGCTGCTGGAGAGGAGAATTTGCGATATGGCTTACATTGATATCAAACATTTGACTAAGGATTATGGAAATGGACACGGAATATTTGATGTATCTTTAGAAATTGAAAAAGGAGAAAACTATGGCTTCGTAGGTATCAATGGTGCAGGGAAAACGACTACTATCCGGCACTTGATGGGTTTCCTGAAACCTGATGAAGGAAGCGTCACTATTAATGGACTTGATGCCACCAAAAGTAGTGCAGAAGTCAAACGTTATGTATCTTATATTCCTGGTGAGATCAATTTTCCAGGAAACAAAACCGGTGAAGAGTTTTTAAAAGATCAAATCTATTTATCTGGACGCGGAAGTTGGGAACGTGCTAAAGAGTTAAGTAATCTTCTTCAATTAGATGTGACGGCCAATGTGCGTTCCATGAGTAAAGGGATGAAACAAAAAACAGCTATTGTTTCAGCATTTGCATCTAATGCAGATATCTTAATTATGGATGAACCAAGTACAGGTTTAGATCCTCTAATGCGTGACATCTTCCTTGATCTTTTAAAACAAGAAAAGAAACAAGGAAAAACGATTCTTATGTCTAGCAATATCTTCCAAGAAGTGGAAGAAGTCAGTGACCGAGTCGCAATCATCCGAGAGGGCAAAATTATTGATATCACAGATATGGCAGACATTCGTTATAACGAGAATAAAAGTTATCGAATGGAATTTAAATCACTCGCCGATTTCGAACGTTTCTTAAATTTAGGCTACCAATTGACTATGGTAAAAGCGGAAGATTTACAAGTTTTCGTTCAAATTCATGATAAAAATATTAATTATCTCATTCAAGATTTAAAAGATTTTGACTTGGTCTATTTTAAAGAAATTAAATTCTCATTTGAAGATTATATTACTGAGATATTTAAGGAGGAAGTATAAATGTTTTCAAAACCAATATTTAAGCAAAGTATCAAAACCAATTGGAAGCTATGGGCAATTATCACAATCGTCGCTTCAGTCATTTTATCTGGTTTCATCATAGGTTATGATGCGGCAGGATATGCATCGATTGCCGCTGCAGCGGAAGGAACCGCTTTTTCCAGTCTTCTCTCATCAATGGACAGTCTCTTAGGAAACTTAGAAAATTTCTATAAACTGATTGCTCTTATTCTTGGAATTGTTTATGTTGTATTTACAGCAAATACTCTTGTAGTGAGCGAGGTAGACTCTGGATCTATGGCTTATACTTTATCAACACCCATAAAACGTTCAAGTGTCATTTTTACCAAATCGCTTTACCTCATCTTATCGGTTATTTTAATGTATGTCATTGTTTCATTAGCCGGTTTAGGTGCCTCTCAATTACAGTACAACAACGTGACGGGCTATCCAATCACAGAGGATATAGAAAAAGCATCAGAAACATTAGATAAAAGTGAAGGTTATCTATCTGAACATTTATATTTAATTAAAGATAATGAACAAGCTATGCGAGATGCTGCTGAAGCTCGCGATATGGATCTGGACGCCTATTCAATATACTTAGGAGAGGTCATCAAGGATCACTCCTATGAAGAGGCTGCAGAAATTATCACCGATGAACGTTGGGATATCTATGAAGATGATGATGACATGGAAGATGATGATATTGAAATCACAACTGAGGAATTGATCGAAAACCCGGCGATGATATTAACAAGTAATGACGCATTGACGGCTGGTGCAAGTGTACAAGGAATTTCTGTTAATGAGTACCGTCAATTTCTGGCAGATGAAATAACTGCACTTGAAGCTGAAAAGAATGAAGAAAATAAAGGAAAATCTCAGCCAACTGTCATGATTACGGAAGCCAATGGTGAACTCTTATTACAGGCTGTTATTGACTCTTCTGCAAAGGCCTTAAATATGAATAGTGCCCAAGTGAAAGAGAATTTGAGTTTAATTAAAGATTCTACCGCTTTAGAGGCGTCTATGGAAGCAACTGATTTAAATGAAGAACAAATCATTACGATGGCAAACCATGCCATGGTATCATCTGCAAGATCTGTCGATGCTGCTCTGGAATTTGATACAGAAACTTATTTTTGGTTAAGTCTTGGTCTACTCATCTTAATCCTAGCCATAAGCTCTGTTTCATTCTTCGCATCAACTCTATTTAACCGCTCAGGATTAGCTTTAGCTATCGGTGGGGGGATACCATTTGCTTTCTTCCTACTTACTATGGTTCAGCAACTGATGGACGATGCTCCAGTTATACTCGAGTATCTAACGATAACAACTCTATTTGATACAGATGCGATATTAGCTAGTGGCGAGTTTGGTTGGGGATTAGTTGCTTTAGGAACCATTGCTTTCGTTCTATATGCAGCGTCAAATGTTATCTTTACAAAGAAAGATTTACCACTTTAATATTGAAAGAACTATCAGTAAATTCCTTAGCAGCTACCGATAAATGAAGAGAATATAATGTGAGAAAGAGAATGAGACGGGCAAGATGATCTGATAACAGTTAACCTGGCAACTAATAAGTATTGGAGATGGTGCGAAGTAAGATTGATAAAAAATGGATAAAGGATTAGATTTAATACAATGTCTTATCACGATTCTAATGATTTGATGAGAGTGTAAAATATTTTGTGTAAATGAGAAAGTCCATTCTATTATTTAAGTTAAAAC